>NZ_JBEZWL010000066.1:0-40128 GCF_040648015.1 Streptomyces sp. NPDC029216
GGCCGCCGGCGGCGGGCGGCGGGCGGCGGGCGGCCCGTGCCGAAGCGGAGCGGCGCCCTCAGGAGAACGGGGGCTTAAGGGCCGGTGAGTTCGCTCCGCACCCGGTGCCACCTCGGTGAACGGCCGGGGAACAAGGGCTGGTTGGCGTTGACGCCTCCCGCTCTACGCGCGTTGTGTGGGGCGCATGAGGATTCCCCCACGCATCGCGGCGGTAGCCGCCGCGGCCGCCTTCGCCGCCACCCTGTTCACCGGTCAGGCCGCCACGGCCGCCCCCGCCGCCGCCCCCGCCGTCGTGGCCTCGGTCGGCAGCATCTGTTACTCCGCGCTGCCCGCCGAGGCCTACGACACCCTCGAACTCATCGACCAGGACGGCCCGTTCCCGTACTCCCAGGACGGCATCGTCTTCCAGAACCGCGAGCGCGTACTGCCGGCCCGAACGACCGGCTACTACCACGAGTACACCGTGATCACGCCCGGCTCGTCGACACGTGGCGCCCGACGGATCGTCACCGGGCAGCAGTACCAGGAGGACTACTACACCGCCGATCACTACGCCACCTTCCGGCGTATCAACTTCGGCTGCTGACAACGGAACGGCGCTTCCCCCGGGGCCCTTCCCCACCGCCTCCGCGGCGCGTGGGGGAGGGCCCGGTCGCCCGCCACGGCCGCTTCATGACTACTGTGTGGCGTACACACGCATCGGCGTGTGACCATGCAGGGCAACACGTGCATTCAGGGGGATTGCAATGGCGCTTGGGACCGAGACGGTCGATCTGCTGGAGCTGAGCCCGGACTTCGTCCGCGACCCGTATCCCGTCTACGCGCAGCTGCGCGAGCGCGGACCCGTCCACCACGTCCGCACGCCGGACGGCGAGGAGCTGTGGCTCATCGTCGGGTACGAGGCCTGCCGCACGGCGTTCAACGACCCGCGGCTGAGCCGCGACTGGCTCCGCTCCGGCGACATCAGCCAGATCATCAACGTCGAGCAGGACAATCCGGCGCTGGCCCACATGCTGATGGCCGACCCGCCGCACCACACCCGGCTGCGCCGCCTGGTGGCCCGGGCGTTCACCCCGCGCCGCATCGAGGAACTGGCGCCGCGCATCCAGCAGATCACCGATGAACTGCTCGACGCCATGGAGGCGAACGAGGAGCGCCGGGGCGACCTCCTGGAGGCCCTGGCCTTCCCGCTGCCTATGACCGTCATCTGCGAGCTGCTCGGCGTGCCCGGCCTGGACCGCGACGCCTTCCGCGGCTGGTCCAACGAGGCGGTCGCCCGCACCAGCCCGGAGGCCGAGGCCGCCGCCTACGGGGAGATGATCGCGTACCTGACCGGGCTCATCGAGGCCAAGCGCGCCGAGCCCGGCGACGACCTGCTCAGCGCGATGATCCACGCCGTCGACGAGGGCGGCGACCGGCTCTCGCCGTCCGAGCTGATCGGCATGTGCGTCCTGCTGCTCATCGCCGGTCACGAGACCACCGTCAACATGATCGGCAACGGGATGCGCGCGCTGTTCGCCCACCCCGAGCAGCTCGCCGACCTGCGCGCTGACTTCGGCCTGCTCGACGGTGCGATCGAGGAGATGCTCCGCTACGACGGCCCGGTCGAGACCTGCACCGAGCGCCTCGCCCTGGAGGACGTGGAGATGGGCGGAGTGGTGATCCCGAAGCGCTCCACCGTCCTGATCACCATGGCGGACGCGGACCGCGACCCGGCCCGCTTCGATGAGCCCGACCGCTTCGACATCCGCCGGGACGCCCGCGGCCACATCGCGTTCGGCCACGGCCTGCACTACTGCCTCGGCGCCCCGCTGGCCCGACTGGAGGGCCGGATAGCCCTGCGCTCGCTGCTGGAGCGCTTCCCGGAGCTCACCAGTGACGCCGACGAGGCGAAGCTGCCCTGGATCCCGGGCATGCTGATCCGCGGGGTGAAGCAGCTGCCCGTCAGCTGGTGACCCGTGTCCCGGGGCCCCGTCAGCCGGGGCTCCGGGAGTTCTTCTCCCCGGAGGCGGCCGACCCAGGGGCTGCCGAATCGCGGGCTGCCGCATCGGAGGCTGCCGCATCGGAGGCGGCCGCATCGGAGTCGGCCGCCAGGTGGGCCTCCGCGGCCAGCACCGCCTGGTGCGTGCTGGGGCGGCCCATCAGGACGCACAGGGTGTAGGCGACGTCGTCCATCGCCCTGAGGGTGCCCGGGTCCGTGGGGGCGGCCGCCAGGCGGGCCTGGCAGCCGCGCAGCCGGGACAGCACCTCTTCGGTGCGCAGCCGGCTCGGCTGGATCCCGACCGCCTGGACCACCCCCGGGCGGGCCGGGGTGCGGGCCGCCTCCAGGGCCCGGCGCAGGGCCCGTTCGATCCGTACGGGCACCGGCATGCCCAGGGTGCCGGCGACCATCGCCGCCGCCACCTCCACCGAGGTGACGCGGGCCAGCTCGGCCGCCGCCAGCAGGATCTGCTTCGCCTCGCGCACCGAGCAGGGGGCCGCCGCCATCAGCAGGCCCACCGCCCACGTCTGGGTCGGGCTCTCCCCGGGCGGTCCTCCCCGGGCGGGAGCGACCTCGGCCGCGAGGGCCGGGGCGGGGGAGGGCGGATCACCGGGAGACGGCACGAGAGGATCCCTTCAGCCCGAGGCCGCGCGACGCGGCGACGAGAAGCACGTCAGGCCTGCCCGCCCCTCGCGGGACGTGTCCTCTCCCACGCTGACACACCCGCTGACGTTCCGCATCGCGTGTCCCGTCCGCCGCGGCGGTGTCAGAACTCCGAGTTGGCGAACCAGAGGTCCAGCAGCTCGTCGTCCCCGTCGGCCGCGACCGTCGCCGCCGAGCGGTCCAGACGGCCGTAGAGCAGCAGCAGGAGGTCGGCGGCCGGGGCCCGGACCACGGCCTCGGCCGGCTCCTCGTCCGCGGCGCCGTCCGGGACCACGCCGAAGCCGTCGGGGCGCAGCCGGACCAGCCACGAGCCGTCGGTGTCGGTGCACTCGAAACGGATGCTCCGGCCGGCTCCGCGCAGGTTGGCCACCTTGGGCGCGAAGAGGCCGGCGAAGGGCAGGTTGACCAGGAACTCGTCCACGCCGTCCCGCGCGAGCGCCCGGTCGACGGCCGAGGGAAGCCCCAGCGTGCGCTCCGCGTCGACCCGGTGCACCAAGGTCTCGAACAGCATCCGGCGTACCCAGAACCGGGCGTGGCCGTCGGCTCCCCAGACCCACATCGGCGCGTTCAGGTCGGTGGACGCGAACACCTCCGCGGTCTCGGCGGCGCCTTGCGCCAGCCAGTCGGCGTAGTCCTCCGTCCGCTCCGGCAGGCGCAGGTCCACGTCACGGCTGGTCGGCGGCGCCTGGATGCGCTGTCGCAGCAGCACCGAGAACCAGCGGTGCACGCTCCCGGCGTGCCGGACCAGGTCGGCCAGGTTCCAGCCGGGGCAGGTGGGGACGGGGGCCGCCATGTCGGCGCCCCGGACGAGGTCCGCGAACCGGGCGGTCTCCGCCGCCACGGCCGCCCCGTGGTCGAGCTGGTCGGCTGTGTTCATGCTGGGAAGCCCTTCCGGCCTGTCGGTTCGATGCCTCAGGCACTCTTTCACAGCCCGGGCGGCGGCCCTCCACCGGCTCCGCCCGCGCCGCCGTCCGGCCAGAGCCGCGCCAGGTGCGCGTGCAGCACCTCGCGGGCCTGTCGCGCGGTGAGGTGCCCGATGAGGACGTGCGTGGTGAGGCCGTCGGCGAGGGCGAGGAGGGTGCGCGCCTCCTGCCGCGGGTCCGGGGGTGCGGGCAGGGAGAGGCCCTCGGCCGCTTCGGCGAGAAGCCGGGCGAACACCGCCTCCAGGGCCGCGTAGTTCGTGCGGAGCGTCTCGGCCAGCGGTGCGCTGACGGCAGCCTGCGCGACGAACGCCAGCCAGACGCGGGCCTCCGCGCGGTGGTCCTCGTGCAGCAGGGCGACCTCGGTGGCCGCGTGGCCCAGGGCGGAGGCGGCCGACTGGGCGGGGCTGCGCACGAGCCGGGCCCGTACCCGTTCCGCGATCCGCTCGCCGATGTACCCGAGGGTGAACCGGAGCATCTCCTCCTTGGTGCGGAAACAGCGCTGGACGGCGCCCATCGACACCTCGGCCCGCCCGGCGACGTCGCGCAGGGTCACTCCCTCCAGCCCGCTCTCGTCGGCGAGCCGGCACACGGCCTCGGCGATCAGCCGGCGCCGCTCCTCGTGGTCCACCTGCCTTGGCACAGTCCCCTCGCCTCCCCGTCCACTGCCGTACCCGCGCAGTTTATTCGATGCGGCCGCATCGGTTCCCGTATATGGTTCCGATGCAAGCGCATCGAAACGAGGACGGAGAGTGCCACCCATGCGGGAAGCCCTGTGGCAGAAGACCGCCGCCGAGCAGGCGGCAGCCGTGCGCGACGGCGAGGTGTCCGCGGCCGAGCTGGTCGAGAGCCATCTGGAGCGCATCGCCGAGGTCAACCCGACGGTGAACGCCGTCACCCAGCTCATGGCGGAACGGGCCCGCGCGGACGCCGCCCTGACGGACCGCCGGCGCGCGGCCGGCGAAGTACTCGGCCCCCTCGCGGGGGTCCCCTTCACGGTGAAGGAGACCACCCCCGTCGAAGGCGTGCCGACCACCTTCGGGGTGCCCCGCTTCCGCGACCTGGTGGCCGCGGCCGACGCGCCCCCCGTCGCCCGGCTGCGCGCCGCCGGGGCCATCCCGATCGGCCACGCCAACATCCCCACCCTGATCCTCGCCGGCATGCACACCCGCAGCGAGCTCTTCGGCGACACCGTCAACCCCTGGAACCCCTCCCGCACCCCGGGCGGCACCAGCGGCGGCGACGCGGTCGCCGTCGCCACCGGCATGGCGGCACTCGGCCTCGGCAACGACTCCGGCGGCTCCATCCGCGTCCCCGCCCAGTTCTGCGGGGTCGCCGGACTGAAGCCCACCACCGGCCGCTTCCCCGCCGACCACCGCGTACTCGGCCCCGACGACCCCGGCCCGGCCTCCCAGATGCTCGTCACCGACGGCCCGCTCGCCCGCTCCGTGGCCGACCTGCGCCTGGCCTACGAGGCACTGGCCGGCAGCGACCCGCGCGACCCGAGGGCCGTCCCCGTCCCCGCCTACGGGCCCCCGCTGCCCGGACCCGTGAAGGTCGCCGTGGTGGCGGACCCCGGCGGCCGGGGAGTCCACCCGGCCGTCCGCGCCGCCGTCGCGGACGCCGCCGACGCGCTCGCCGACGCCGGGTACGAGGTGTGCGAAGTCCCCGACGTACCACGGCTCGACGAGACCCTCGACGCGTACGACCGCATCACCCTCACCGAGTTCGCCCCGTCCTGGCCGGCGGTCCGCACCCTGCTGGGCGAGGGCGGGGACCGCTACATCCAGCTGGCCATGGAACGCACCCCGCCCGCCACCGCCGCCGAACTCGTGAAGCTGATGGGCACCTGGCTGAACCTCCGGCGCTCCTGGGCCGGTTTCCTCGACACCCACCCCCTGGTCCTCGGCCCCTCGTTCACCGAGCCGCCCGTCGAGCCCGGGCTGGAGTCGCGCGACCGGGCGGGCCGCGACCGGGTCGCCTCCGGCATGCGCCTGTGCACGGCGACCAGCTTCGTCGGCGTCCCCGCCGTGGCCGTCCCCACCGGACTCCGCGACGGGCTCCCCTGCGGGGTGCAGATCATCGGGCGCGCCTTCCGCGAGGACCTGTGCCTGGACGCCGCCCAGGCCGTCGAGGACCGCCTCGGGGTCCTCACGCCCGTCGACCCCCGGGCCGCCGGTTAGGGTTTCCCCCATGGGGTTGACGACGGGGCACGAGGGAGGCGCCCTGCCGGCGTGGCAGGGCGGGACGGGCGCGCGTGAGTTCGGCGCGCCGGGCGGGTTCGGGCCGCCGGGCGCGTTCGGCCCGCCGGGCTGGCAGGCGCCGAGCGCGATCGAGCGCGGGCTGTACGAGGCGAAGGCGCGCGCGGACTGGCCCGCGTACTACGACCTCGTCGCCCGCGCGGACCTGTACATGATGCAGTCGCGCGCCTACGCCGACACGAGCTCGGGCGACAGCCGCTTCCACCCGTACTGGAACCCGCAGACGCAGACCATGTGCCTGGCCGTCTACACGGCCGGCATGCTGCCGGAGCCGCTGCCCGACCCGGTCTACAACGGCTACACCCTGGGCTGGTTCGCCCGGGTGTGGCAGCCGCAGGACCCCCCGTACCTCGTCGTCAACCCCGGCAGCCCGTGCGAGGGCGTGCTGCCCGCGGGGCCGGAGGGCCGGCAGCTGTGGCAGCGGCACGACGCCGCGGTGGAGGAGCACGGGCCGGCCGGGGACGTCATCCACACCCTGGAGCAGGGCGGACCCCTCACGGGCCGGGTCGCGTTCGGCCTGGCCGTCGGCGCCCACATCGCGGTGGCCAACGGCCGCTTCTGGAACTCCCTGGCCTACCACGGCCGCGGGTACACCGATGAGAAGCGGATGCTGGAGCGCTGGTGGGGCGTCACCACCCGCGAGGAGTGGCAGGACAGCCTGCGGCGGCTGCTCGCGGCCGACATGGTCAGCGGGGTCTGGGAGTTCGTCCTCCAGCTGCGCCGCCAGATGGCCCTCGACTTCGCCGGGCCCGTCGACGCCGACCACTGGCGCCAGGCCGCCGGAAACGTGCTGCGCCGCCGCGCCGAGGCGGCCGCGCAGCCCCGGCTGACCCCGGACGGGGTCACCCAGGGCAGCCCCGTGTCCCCGGCCGAGCTCGACGGCCAAGTGGCGGGCGTCCAGCGGCTGATCGGCCGCATCACCCGCTACGAGGCACGCTTCCGCGCCGACGGACTGCTGCCCGAAGGGGGCTACGTCCGCAGCGTCGAAGCCTGGGACCACGGCCGGGCCTCCGGCATGGCCCGCTGGGGCCTCGCCGCCCGGCTGTGCACCCTCGCGGAGGCGGAGGCGGCGGTGGTCAGCGCCGGCCGCCTCGTCCAGTCCGCCTACCGCTCGTGGGAGGACTTCTCCGCCGCGTACGTCCTCGGCCGCTGCCTCCACTTCGACGACGAGGAGTTCGGCGACTGGTACGAGTCGGTCCTCGCCACCCACCGCGTCCTGACCACCGACCCCGCCAGCCCCTGGCGCACCCTCCCCTGGGTCTAGGTCGTGGCGAGCGTCGCCGGGGCCGGGCCGTCGGGGCGGACGGTCAGGCTGTACGCGGCCCCGGCCGGGACGGAGGAGAAGACCGGAACGTACAGGGGCAGCAGGTGCTCCAGCAGCACCGTCGACTCCCGCAGCGCGAACTGCGTGCCCAGGCAGGCCCGGGGACCGATCCCGAAGGGCAGGTAGGTGCCCGTCCCGCCGGGACGGCCGCCGTCGGCCGTGAAACGCCGCGGGTCGAAGCGCTCGGGGTCCGGCCACAGCGCGGGATCGCGGTGCGTCAGGTACGGGCAGACCAGCACGTCGCTGTCC
Source organism: Streptomyces sp. NPDC029216 (assembly GCF_040648015.1). Classification (NCBI taxonomy): domain Bacteria; kingdom Bacillati; phylum Actinomycetota; class Actinomycetes; order Kitasatosporales; family Streptomycetaceae; genus Streptomyces; species Streptomyces sp. NPDC029216. The sequence goes on from NZ_JBEZWL010000066.1 coordinate 7,399, forward strand.
GCCTCCACCGCGTACCCGGCCACGATGTCGGCCTCCGCCGTGTACCGGGGCAGGATCCAGGCCGACGGGTACAGCCGCAGGGTCTCGCTGACCAGCGCCTGGACCGCCTCCCTGCGCTCCGGCGAACCCTCCCCGCCGGCCGCGAGCGCCTCCTGACGGGCCTCCGGGTGCCGGTCGAGCAGCAAGTAGAGCCAGGTGAGGGTGGTGGCGGTGGTCTCGTGCCCGGCCGCCAGCAGGGTCACCAGCTCGTCGCGGACGAGCTCGTCGGTGTACTCGGGCCGCTCCTTCGAGGCGTCGACCAGCACCTGCAGCAGTCCCGGCCCGTCGGGCCCGGCCTCCCCGGTGCGGGCCGCCGCCACCGCCGCCCGGGCCACCGCGTCGATCCGGGCGAGCTCGCCGGCCACCGAGTCCCGGGCCTCGACGGCATCGGCCGGCAGGGTCGGCAGGGCCGCCATCACGGCGCCCACGGAGGCCAGTTCGCGGGCGGTGGCCTCATCGAGGGGATGCCCGGTGAGGGCGCGCCAGATGGTGTCCAGGGCGAAACGGCGCATCTCCTCGCCGACGTCGAAGACCTCCCCGGTGCGCGCGTACCCGGCCCAGCGTCCGGCCGTGGCCCGGGCCGCGCCGGCGATCCGCTGCTCGTATCGGCGCATCCCCGTACCCGTGAACTGCGACTGGAGCAGCCGCCGTTGCCGTTTCCAGGCCTCGCCCGTCGCCGCGAGGACCCCGTCGCCGATCAGCAGGCGTGCGCGGTGGGAGCGTTTGACGTACCGGTCCGGATGCAGGGCGAGCACGTGCTGCACCGCCTCCGGCCCGGTGACCAGGACGGTGGGACGCGGCCCGAGCCGGAAGGCGGCGACACCGCCGAGCCCCTCGCGCGCCAGCGCCAGCAGGTCGACCAGCTCCCCTCCCCCGGCACGCCACCGCTCCACCACCGCGGGGTCCAGTTCGGGAACGGGCCGGCCGCCCGGTCCGGTCGGCTGCTGGGGGAGCTGCGCGGGAGCGGCGTCTGTGGCCACGGGGCTTCTCCTGTCCGGCCGTTGACCCCGGCCTTCGAGAGGTGCTGGACATCACGGACTGTACGCGGACCGGTGCCCCCGTACCCGCCGTACGGATCTTCCGGCGCGGGCCCGGACCGGATCCGGCCGCGCCGGGTCAGCCCCCGACCGGTACCTCGTAGATCCGCCCGTCCACCCCCGCCCGGTACAGCCGCCCCGCGGCGAACCCGTCCCCGCCCCGCCCGTACACGATCTGCGTGGACAGGCGCAGCGCCGGCCCCGACGCCACGGCGCACACCGCCCCGTCCTCGACCCGCCACACCTCGCCCGCCGCGTGCGTGGCGATCAGCGGCCGGCCCAGCCCGTCGAGGGTGAGCCCGTCCGGCAGGGCCAGCGCGTCGGTACCGGCCGTGGAGACCCACCGCCGGGGGTGCCCCGGATCCCCGACGGGAATCCGGTAGACCCCGGGTGACAGGGTCGTCTGGACGACGTACACCTCGGCCCCGTCCGGGGACACGGCGATCCCGTTCGGCAGGGGCACCCGCGCCCAGAGGGGATCCACCCGCCCGTCCGGGGTGACCCGGCCGATGCCCGTACCGCCCAGGGTCGTCGTGTACACCGTCCCGTCGGGTGCGAGCGCGACCCCGTCGATACCGCCGAGCCCCGAGGCGTAGACGCTCACGGCCCCGGTCTCGGGATCCACCTCCAGCAGTTCCGAGACCGGCAGTACGTCCCCGGTCAGCGAGTGCGCGAGGTCGTTGCCCGTACCGACGAGCAGCCGGCCGTCCGCGCGCACGACGATCCCGCCGTTGGCCCCGACGTTCCCGGTGAGCGCGACGGGAGCGGCGCCCGGCGCGTCGATGCGGTAGACCCGGCCGCTGAAGTACGCGGTGGCGAACATCCGGCCCCGCCCGTCCACGGCGATCGACTCGACCCAGTCCGGGACGTACGCCACCTGCACCGGCCCGCCCGCCCCGGCGGAGGCGCACCGCGGCGCCGCCTGCGCGGGCGCGGCGGGTACGAGGACCCCCGCCCCGAGCGCCCCCCACACCGCCAACGCGGCCGCACCGCGCCTCGCCCGACGCGCAGCGGTGCCCAACAGCCTGCTCGACCCCATCGGTTCCCCTCCATGGCCCGGTCCGGTCCGCCCCGTGCAGTATCGGCCCGCACACCCTCCCGGGCCGACCGTTTCCCGGCCGAACTCCCGCCCCGGCAGGCCGGAACCGCACCCCCGCCGGGGCCGCGCACCGGGTGCTTACCGAGACCACAGGGGCCCATGTGACGATGACCCCCGGCACATCCGCACCACATGGGGGGACCATGCGCACCCGTACCACCACCGCCGGCCTCGCCGCCACCCTCGCAGCGCTGCTCGCCCTGTCCGGGTGCACCTCGTCGGACGGCGGCCCGCACGTGGCGCCGGCGCCCTCGGCGGCGGTGAACGTCCCCGGGCAGGGCGGCGGTTCCGAGTACGAGGGCCCCCGGCCGCAGGACCAGAACCTGCTGGCCTGGACCGGCGACCCCAACGACGCGGGGCACGTCACCGCCCAGTCGGCCGCGGGGGTCGGCGGCCGGATCACCCTCGTCCGGGTCGTCCTGCGCCGGCAGATCACCTGGTCCAACGTCTGGCTGGGCCTGGCCGGCATCGACCCGAACGCCCAGCTCTCCAACTGCTACCTCGGCGTGTACGACGCCACGGGCAAGCTGGTCGCGTCCACCGCAGACGTCTCGCCCCAGCTGATGACGGACCCGGTGGCCAAGCCGCTGCCCCTCGGCAAGCCGTTCCCCGCCCCCGCCGGCACCTACTTCATCGCCCTCCTGCTGAACGGCAACTGGGCCACCAACGCCCTGACCCTGAAGTCCACGGGCGCCGGCATCTCGGTGAACGCGGGACTGACGCCCCCCGCCCTGCGCTACAGCACGGTCCTCACCGGCCAGACCTCGCTGCCGCCCACCCTCAACCTCTCCGAGCAGTCCACCGGCACGATCAACACCGGCTGGGGCAGCCAGTGGTACGGCATCTCCTGACCGGCCGGGAGGACCTCGTCAGGAGGGCTTCGTCAGGGAGAAGGGCGTGACGGTCACCTTGTTGTCGCACTCCGCGACGACACCCCCGTCGTCCATGGTGATCTGGTGCGAGCCCGCGCCCGGGACGCGGATGACGAGGCTGGGGAAGCTGACGGGCGTCGAGCCGGAGACGCAGTAGCCGTCGGCCTCGCCCTGGACGTTGACGAAGGTCAGCTTCGTCCAGGCGCTCGTGCCCGGCGTCAGGGACACCGGGGACGCCGTACCGCTGTTGGTCGTGGCCAGCGGGAGGTTCTTGTCGGGCGAGCCGTTGCCCGCCCCGGCGACCTGCGGGAAGCCGAGCAGGGTGCAGGTGTGCGACGAGGTGCTGGTGACCGAGACCAGCGCCGCCCCGGTTCCGGTGCCCGGCGGGCGGACATCGGCCTGGTGGGCGGGGGAGACCTTGACGTCGTCGGCCGTGCAGGCCTTGGCCTTGCCGCCGCCGCCCGGTTCCGAGGGCGTCGGCTTCGCGCTGCCGCCGCCCGTGCCGCCCCCGGTGGAGGAGGACCCGCCGGAGCCGCCCGTGCCGCCGCCGGCGGGCGTCGGCACGGCCGGTCCTGAAGCGGCCGGCGGGGAGGACGGCTGGGCGGCCGCGTCCCCGTCACCGGTCGGACCGCAGCCCGTCATCAGGGCGGTGGCCGCCGCGGCCGCCGCCAGTGCCGTGGCGGTGCGCCGAAGACCTGCTGTGTACTGCATGGGGTGCTCCCGAGGTTCACGACCGGTCCCGCGCCGGCACTCGCGTCGACGGACACGCACCGCTCCCGGCCCGGGTTCCCCGGCGCCGGCGCTGTGGCGGTTTCGTGACATGACCAGGACGTACGGCGTACCCGCCCGGCGGTGCCCCTCCCCGCCGGGCGGGGAGGGGCGCGTCGTCCGCGTTCAGCACGGCGGGTTCGGACAGCGACGGGTCGGCTTGGCAGCAGCCGCCCCGGATCTGCCGCGCCAGCGGCGCAGGCCCAGCAGGGCGAGTGCGGCGGCCGTCCCCGAGACGAGTCCGACCAGGGCGGGTTCGATCCGGCGGTTGCAGGGCTTGGGGGGCATGGTGAAGTCCTCCGACGATCGGGGCGCGCCGCCCGGGACCGGACGGCGGGACGGGGGATCCGTCACCGAAGACTGTGGCCCGCCCGCCGTCCCGGCCTCATGAGTCCCTGGTCCCGTCCGGGTCCTCCCGGCGGGCCCGCAGGGGCAGGTCCGCCCGTACGAGCGTGCCGCCGCCCGGGGCCGGGCCGACCGTCAGGGTGCCGCCCAGCTCGGAGGCCCGCTCGGCCATCGACCGCAGCCCCAGCCCGCCCCGGCCGGAGTCCGCGACCAGGCCCGTACCGTCGTCGGCGATCTCCGCCACCACCCGCCCCCCGCCCACCCGGACCGACAGCCGGGCCCGCCCCGCCCGCGCGTGCCGCACGACGTTGTGCAGGGCCTCGGCGGCGATCCGGTACAGGGCCACCTCCACCCCCGCGGGCAACGGCGGCAGCGGGTCCGGCTCCAGCACGGTACCGATCGCCAGCCGCGGCCCGGCCAGGCTCCCCGACAGCACCCGCAGGGCCGCACCGAGGCCGCCCCGGTCCAGGGCCTCCGGGGTGAGCCCGTCGGTGATCCGGCGCAGCTCACCGATGGCCTCGGCCACCCCCTGGGAGACCATCCCCAGCCGCCGGGACACCTCCTCCTCCGCCGGCAGGGCCGCCAGCACGGTGTCGAGCTGGAGCCGGAGCCCGGACAGGGCCGGTCCCAGCCCGTCGTGCAGGTCGCGGCGGATCTGGCGGCGGGCCTCCTCCCGGGCCAGCACGATCCGCTCCCGGCTCGCCTGGAGGTCCTCGTACAGCCGCAGGAAGGCCACCGACGGCGCCGCCTGGTCCGCGAGCAGCCGCAGCACCCCGGCGTCGAGCGGCGCCAGTTCCCCGTCGTCCGCCCGCCGGCCCACCTCCAGCCAGCCGATGACGGCGTCCTCGTGGCGCAGCGGGAACCGCTGCCACCACGCCTGCGGGGCCTCGCCGCGCAGCGCCGCCACCCGCGGCCCGTCACTGGTCGTCAGGCTGACCCGGACGGCCGGCAGGGCCAGGGCCTCCGCCACCGTGTCGCACAGCAGCCGCGGGGCGACGTCCGGGCGCACCGCCGCGCTCAGCCGCCCGGCGAGCTCCCGGACCGCCCGGTAGGAACGGGCCCGCTCGCCCTGGACGTTGCGGTCGGCCGCCAGCATCACCCGGCGCATCGCGTACGGGGCGCCGAAGCCCGCCGCCAGCGCGCCCAGACTGAGCAGCAGCCCGAAGGCGACGGGCGCGGCGGAGAGCCAGCCCGACAGCGGCAGCACGAACAGGACGTACGCCACCACCGCCCCGGTCACCCACACCAGCGGCAGCGGGGCCCGGCGCACGGGGCGGGCCGGCTGCCAGGCGTGGTCGCGGACGAACACGTACGCGATCGCCGGCGGCCACAACACCACCGGGAGGTACAGGATCAGCTCGGAGGCCTCCTCGCCCAGGTCCTCGTAGAGGTACGCGACCACGTTGGTGCACACGTACACGGCCGCGTACACCGTCAGCAGCGGCCACAGCAGCGCCCCGCACAGGGCCTCCCCGCGCCGGCGGCAGCCGGGCAGGCGGGCCGCCATGACGGCGGCCGCGAGCAGCGGCAGGACCGGGTGCGGGACTCCGGCGAGCGGGCGCAGCAACGCGCACACCGCCCCGGTGAACCCCTCCCACGCGCCCGCGTCCAACGGCGAGGACATGCCGTACGGGTCCCTGACGGCGTACGCGCACCAGGTCTCGGCCGTCGCCCAAGCGGCGGCCGAGGCGAGCAGCACCCGGCCGGCCACGCGCCCGGGCAGCCGCCCGGACGGCAGCCACAGCGGCAGCGTCAGGACCGCCGTGTCCCAGACGGCCTCGCCGAACACGCTGCCCAGCATCAGCACGGCGGCCGGGGCCCCCGACACCCCCAGCGCCGCCCCCGACGCCAGGGCCGCCTCGGCGACCAGCACGGCCGTCGGGGCGAGCAGCAGCAGCCAGCCCAGCGGGCGGGCGCGGGAGCGGGCCATGACCAGCGCCCCGAACAGGACGGTGCCCAGGCACAGGAGCTCCTTGGCCGCGAAATCGGAGAAGCCGGAGCGCTGGAGCCGGGGGACCCCGGCGTCGAGGAAGCGGAGCACGAACCACAGGGCCGTGGCGGCGAGCGCGACGAGGCACACCGTGGAGACCGGGCCGGGCAGTCCCGGCTGCCGGCGCCCGTACGCTGCCGCCTCGTCCATGACGCCCTCCAGGAGCAGGTATCCCGCCAGGGTGGGGCCGGCGCCGTCCCGGGCGGAAGGGACCGGGGTCCCGTCAGGGTCCCGTTCTCAGCTGCCCCCGCCCCCGCCCCGGCCTTCTTCGTCCCCGGTCACGCCCAGCCCCGCGTCCCGGGCCCGGGCGACGGCCTCGGCCCGGCTGGCGACGTCGAGCTTCTCGAAGATGTGGGTGAGGTGGTTGCGTACGGTCTTCTCCGCCACGAACAGCTCGCGCGAGACCCGGCGGTTGTCGTAGCCCCGGGCGACCAGGTCCAGCACCTCCACCTCGCGGGAGGTCAGGGCGGGGAAGACCCGCTCGGCGCGCCGGGGCCCGCCGGTGACCAGGGCGGCGATCCGGGTGGCCACGTCGGGGCCGAAGACCGCACCGCCGGCCGCCACCGTGCGCACCGCGTGCAGCACCTCCTCGCGGCCGGCGCCCTTGACCAGGTAGCCGCGCGCGCCCGCGTGCAGGGCGGCGAGGAGGGTGCCGTCGTCGTCCGCCATGGTCAGCACCAGCACCGCCGCCCCCGGCTGCTCCTCGGCGAGCCGCCGGGTGGCCTCGATGCCCGAGCCGTCCGGCAGGGACAGGTCCATGACCACGACCTGCGGCCGGCCCGCCGCCACCGCCCCGGGCAGTTCGGCGAGCGTCCGGGCCTCGCCCACCACGTGGACGTCGTCGGCGCTCTCCAGCGCCGACCTCAGCCCCTCGCGGAACAGCGGGTGGTCCTCGACGATCACCACGCGTACCTGATTCTCCTCGGACTGCATATGTCCACTATGTGTGATTACATCGTGACGGCCGGTCATTGACCCCGTCCGGCGTGGCCGGGGGTGACGGCCGCCGCCCCGGGTGACAGGTCACTTTCGGACCCGCCTTCCGGCCACGCGGAACATGTGACCCATCCGGAGATCTTGTAGCGGAAAGGTGTTAATGAGCCAGGGATCCTGTCTGACCGTCACCTTGCAGGGCAGAACAACAACCCCGCAGGTCACGGTAATTGACTGGGGCCCCATCCGAGTCCAGAAATTGAGACGAACTGTGCGGTAATCCAACCGGAGCCGTGCTTTGCGGATAGGTTCTGCACGTCGCCGCCGCACCCGGGACACGGGGTCCGATCGGGGAATCGCGGCGACAGGGACGTGACCACTCCCATGACAACAGCAACCTGGACCAGCGCCTTCCGCGTTGACCCCTACACCCCGCACTGCCAGGTCATCGCCGGCGAGGGCGACCACGCCGTCATCGGCATCTCGCCCGGCAACTCCTACTTCTCCGCCCAGCGCGTACACGCGCTCGCCGAATGGGCCCTGGACAACTTCCGGCAGGCCGACCTGATCTACACCGACCTGCACGTGGCCGAAATGTATGTGGCCATGGGCTATCCGGAGGACGAGGCCCGTCGTAAAACAATCAAGAACCTGCGCGGCGTGCGCGCCAAAGTGACGAACGCGGTGGCCGACATCGACCCGTCGGGCACCCGGCTGCGCGGCAGACCGATGTCCTCCCTCCAGGGGATCCCCGCCTACGACCGCATGCACGCGGACCTGCTGGACCGGCTCAGTACCGATCCGGCGTTCGCCCAGACAGCGAACGAACTCGTGGACATCTTCCTCTCCTCGAAGGTGCTCGGCGGCCAGCAGGCCACCGCACACCAGCGGAAGGTCTGCCTCGACTACGTGTGCGCCGAAGCACCCCTGTTCCTCGACACCCCCGCGATCCTCGGCGTCCCCTCGTCGCTGAACTGCTACCACCAGGCGCTGCCGATGGCGGACCTGCTGTACTCGCGCGGCGCCGGCCTGCGGGCCTCCCGCAACCAGGGCCACGCCGTCGTCACCCCCGCCACCGAAGGAGACCAGCTGTGACCACCCACGCGGAGCCGATCCTCGACTTCCCCTTCACGTGGGACGGCACCCACCTGCCCGCCCAGATCGGCGAACTCGCCCCCGTGGTGAAGGTGCGCACCATCGCCGGATCCGAGGCCTGGCTCGTCTCCTCGTACGAGCTCGTCAAGCAGGTCCTGGAGGACGACCGCTTCAGCCTGAAGAACACCTCCGACCCGGGCGTGCCGCGCCAGTACGCGCTGACGATCCCGCCCGAGGTCGTCAACAACATGGGCAACATCACCGGGGCCGGCCTGCGCAAGGCCGTCATGAAGGCGATCAACCCCAAGGCCCCCGGCCTCCAGGAGTGGATGGAGGGGCACGCCGCCGAGCTGGTCGAGCGGATGCTCCGCCACGGCGCCCCCGTGGACATCCGGGCCATGTTCACCGACCCGTTCTCGGAGGCGATGCACTGCCAGATCCTCGGCATCCCGCAGGAGGCCGCCCCGCTGCTGTCGGAGTCGCTGCCGATCGCGTTCATGAACAGCCCCCGGGAGATCCCCGCGGCCCGGCTGAACTGGGACCGCGACATCGCCTACATGACCGCCCGACTCGACGACACCGAGCAGGGCCTCGTCGGCGACCTCGCGAAGCTGCGCGGCACCGAGGGCTACGAGCACGTCTCCGACGAGATGTTCGCGACCGTCGGCGTCACCCTGTTCGGCGCGGGCGTCATCTCCACGGCCGGCTTCCTCGCCATGGCCCTGGTCACCCTGCTCACCCACCCGGAGGAGGCCGATCACCTCGCCGACCACCCGGAGCTGATGCCCCAGGCCGTGGACGAGCTCCTGCGGATCAACCTCTCCATCGGCGACGGGCTGCCCCGCCTCGCCATGGAGGACATGACCCTCGGCGACGTCGAGGTCAAGAAGGGCGAGCTGGTCCTCGTCCTGCCCGAGGGCGCCAACTTCGACCCCTCCGTGTTCCCGGACCCGCACCGCCTCGACTTCACGCGGGCCAACTCCTCCGCCCACTTCTCCTTCGGCGGCGGCTCCCACTACTGCCCCGCCACCGCCCTCGGCAAGAAGCACGCCGAGATCGGCCTGCGCGCCGTCCTCGCGGCGATGCCCCGGCTGCGGCTGGCGGTCCCCGTCGAACAGCTCGTGTGGCGCACCGGTTTCATGAAGCGCCTGCCCGAGCGCCTGCCGGTGATGTGGTAACCGCTCACCGACACCGCTGACGGCACGACGAGGCCCCCCACCCCGGACGCGGGGCGGGGGGCCTCTGCCGTTCAGCTGCCGGCGGAGAGGTTGCCGGAGAGGACCGGGATGTTGCTCAGGATGTGCGAGAGGGACTCGTCGCCCTTGGCCTGGGTGGAGTTCTCGGTGCACTGCTGGTTCTGCGGGTTGGACAGGACGTTGATGTCCTGGACGCCGACGTTGGCGATGAGGGCCACCAGCGACTGGGCGTTGACCTTGGCCGGCAGGCCGATGCAGGGCTTGTTGAGGGTGCCCTGGACCAGGCCGAGCTGGGGGCTCATGTCGCCCGCGGTCTTCTGGTTGCCGTAGATCTGCTGAGCACCGTTGCCGTTGACGGTGTTGACCCCGTTGTCGTTGCCGATGGCCATGGCCGGGGCGGCAGCGGCAGCGCCCGCGCCGATCGCGGCTGCGGTGGCTGCGGCGGTGACCATCATCTTCTTCAGCATGCTCAAGGGTTCCTTGTCTGACGGAGGACCGTCCCCGGCCGGGGAGGTCGTCCTGGGTAACGGGTGTCCTTCGCGAAGGGTGGCGCTGAGTCACCCGATCGACGGGCCACCCGTACGGGGCCGGCGCGAACACCGTGTCCGAATGTGACGGGGAAGCGTCATTGCGGCCATGGAGCGGGCGCGGGCAGGATGGGCCCATGCCCACCGCACACCGTGTCGTCATCGCGGTCTTCCCCGATGTCGACCTCCTCGACGTCACCGGACCCGCAGAGGTCTTCGCGCTGGCCAACCGCGAGACCGCGGGCCGGGCCGGGTACGAGGTCCGCCTCGCCGGACCGGCCGCCGGCGCGGTGCGCACCTCGGCGGGCGTACGGCTGCTGACCGACGTGGCGTTCGCCGACGTCGGCGCGGAGGTGGACACCCTGCTCGTGCCGGGCGCGGTCGACATGGCCGAGGACGGTCCCGTCGCCCGGATCGACGACGAGGTGGTGGCCTGGGTGCGGGAGACCGCCCCGCACGCCCGGCGCGTGGCGTCCGTGTGCGTGGGCGCCCACCTGCTCGCCGCCGCCGGTCTGCTGGACGGGCGGACGGCCACCACCCACTGGTCGACGGCCGCCCAGCTGGCCGCCGACCACCCCGCCGTCACGGTCGACCCGGACCCGATCTTCGTACGGACCGACCGGGGCCGGCTGTGGACCGGGGCCGGGATCAGCGCCTGCCTGGACCTCGCGCTGGCCCTGGTGGCCGAGGACCTCGGCGAGCAGACCGCGCTCGACGTGGCCCGGCAGCTGGTGATGTACCTCAAACGGCAGGGCGGCCAGAGCCAGTTCTCGGTACCGCTCAGCCGTCCGGCCGCCGCGCGCCGGGAGATCGACGAACTGAGGCTGTGGATCGCCGACCACCCCGACGCCGACCTGTCCGCGCCGGCCCTGGCCGCCCGGATGTGCCTGAGCGAACGGCACTTCGCCCGCGTCTTCAAACAGGAGACGGGCACCAGCCCCGCCGCCTACGTCGAGGCGGCCCGCGTCGAACTGGCCCGGCGCCTGCTGGAAACCACGGACCGCCCCCTCGACCAGGTGGCGGCCACGTCCGGACTCGGCTCGGCGGAGACCCTGCACCGGGCCTTCAGGCGGCAGCTCGCCACCACCCCGGCGGCCTACCGGCGCCGCTTCCGCACCCGGACGGCCTGACCCCCCGACCGACCCCGCACCCCCCATCCCCTCGGCACACGGCGAGGCGGAGCGCTTCGCCCTGCCCTGCCACCCGACCCGCATCCCCATGAGAGGCATCCGATGAGCACCACGACCACCGCGAAGACCACCACGACCGTCACCGCGTCCGCGACCCTGCGGGAGCTGGGCGGACTGGACGACCGGCCGGCCCGGCTGGGCGAGTCCGTCCTGATCATGATCGACTTTCAGAACACCTACCGCACCGGTGTGATGGCCCTGGAGGGCGCCGAGGAGGCCGTCGCGGCCGGCGCCCGCCTGCTGGAGCGGGCCCGCGCCGCCGGCACCCCCGTGGTCCACATCGTCCACGACGGCGGCGAGGGCAGCCCGTACGACCTCGCCGAGCACGTCGGCGCCCTCAGCGACGAGGTCGCCCCGGCCGACGGCGAGCCGGTCGTGGTCAAGCAGTTCCCCAACGCCTTCCACGCCACCGAGCTGGAGAAGACCCTGGAGGGCCTCGGCTTCGGCGCGGGCAGCGGCAAGGACCTCGTCCTGGCCGGGTTCATGACGCACATGTGCATCACCTTCACCGCCCAGCAGGCCTTCAACCTCGGCTACCGGCCCACCGTCGTCGCCGAGGCCACCGCCACCCGCGCCCTGACCGCCCCGGACGGCACCGTCCTGCCCGCCGCGGCCCTCCAGGCCGCCGCGCTGACCACGATCACCGACATGTTCGGCGTGGTCGTCCCCACCGCGGAGGCCCTCGGCGCGTGACGGCCCGGGCCCGGCCCTGATCCGCCGGACACCCCCTAGACTGCCGCCGTGACCAGTGCAGTGACCGGACGCCGGCGCCTGATGGGCGCCGGGCTCGGCGCGGTCGCCGCGGCCCTCGCCGGGTGCTCCGGCCGCTCCGGCCCCGTGCCGAGGCTCCGGCTGGCGACCGGGCCGCAGGGCGGCCCGTACAACGCCTTCGGCCGGGCCCTGGCCCGGGCCGTCGCCGAGAGCGGGGGCCGGCTGGAGGTCGTCCCGGTCGCCACCGCCGCGAGCGTGGACAACCTGCGCCGGCTGGACGAGGGCTCCGTCGACCTCGCGCTGTCCATGGCCGACGCGGCCGAGGACGCCGCCCTGGGGCGCGAACCGTTCGCCCGGCGGGCCCCGGTGACGGCACTGGCCCGCGTCTACGTGAACTACACGCACCTGCTGGTCCCGGCCGCCGGCCCGGCCCGCTCGGTGGCCGACCTGGCCGGGCGCCCGCTCGCGGCCGGCGCCGCCGGATCGGGGGTGCAGGTGCTGGCGGGCCGCCTCCTGGGCGCCGCCGGGCTGACCGGGGGCCCGGCACCGGCGGACGAGCGGCAGCTGGGCCTGGCCGAGTCGGCGGCTGCACTGCGCGCGGGCACGGTCGACGCCGTGTTCTGGTCCGGCGGAGTCCCCACCCCGGCACTGACCGACCTGGCCCGCGAACTCCCCCTGCGCTTCCTCCCGTTGGACGGCTACGCGGGCGCGCTCCGCGAGCGCTACGGGCCCGTCTACACGGCGGTCACCCTGCCCGCCGGAGCCTACGGCCTCACCGGACCGGTGGGCACCATCGGCGTCGGCAACTACCTCCTGGCCCGCGAGGACGTGGCGGTGAGCCCGGCGGGCGAACTGCTCCGGGTGCTCTTCGACCGCCGGCGGGACCTGCTGCGGGAGGTGACGGCGGGCGTGCGGCTGGAACCCCGCTTCGCGATATCCACCGGCGCGGTGCCGCTCCACCCGGGGGCGGCCGCCTACTACCGCTCGGTGTACGGCTGAACGGCCTGGGGCGACGGCAGCCGGAACGCGAAGACCAGGCCGTGCGGGGCGTTCGGGCCGGCGTCGAGCCGGCCGCCGCTGATACGGGCGATCTCCTCGGCGATAGCCAGCCCCAGTCCGCTGCCGCGCACGTTCTGGTGCTCGGGGGAGCGGGTGAAACGCCGCAGCAGCAGGTCCACTTGGTCCGCCGGAACCCCCGGCCCGTCGTCCGCGACGCGTACGACGGCCTCCCCGCCCGGCGTGCGGGAGACCCGCACCTCCACGCGGCCGCCGCGCGGCACGAACTTCACCGCGTTGTCGAGGAACGCGTCCAGGATCCGCCCCGCCGCGTCGGGCAGGGCGCGGACGCACAGCTCCCCGTGCAGGCCGGCGGCCGCCAGCTCCAGCCCCGCCGCACGGAACACCGGGGCCCAGGCCTCCACCCGTCCGCGTACCGCCCGCGCCAGGTCCTGGTCCGCGAGCTCCGCCGTCCCGGACTCCACCCGCGCCAGCGCCAGCAGCCCGTCCAGCAGCTCCTCCAGCCGCTCCGCCTCCTCCAGGGCCCGGGCGTGCTCGTCCAGGCCGGGACCGGGGGTGATGTGCGGTTCGACGTTCTCCAGCTGGAGCACCAGTGTGGCCAGGGGGTTGCGCAGCTGGTGGGAGGCGTCGGCGACGAAGTCCCGCTGGCGGCCGAGGGATTCGGCGACGGCCTCCGCCATCGCGTTGAAGTGCCGCCGCAGCCGCCGCAGTTCCGGCGGACCGCTGTCGGAGACCGCACGGGCCCGCAGACTGCCGGCCGCCAGCCGCTCCACGGCCCGGTCCAGGTCGAGGACCGGCCGCATCAGCCAGCGCGCGATCCCCGCCGCCACCAGGGCCGCCGCGGCGAAGGCGGCGACCGCCCCGGCGGCGATCAGCGACCAGCGGGCCGTCACGTCCCGGCGGGCGGCGTCCGTGGGCACGGTCATCAGCACCGCCCCGCTGACCCGCTCGTCCCGCCCCACCGGCTCGGCGAGCACCACCCGGTCCGGGCCCCAGGGGCGGACCGTCGGCAGCCGGTCGGTGGAACGCCCGGTGAGGGCGCGCCGGCCGGCGTCCGCCGCCTCCGGCAGCGGGGGGCCCGCGGCGGGCCCCGCCCCCGCGGCCCGCGCCACCGTCGCCCCGGCCGCGTCGACCACGGCCACCTCGGCCCCGTACAGCTGCGCGTACCGGCCGATCTCGGCGGACAGCTCCGCCCGGTCGGCCTCGCTGCCCGCCCGGTCGGCGAGGTCGGCGAACCGCACGGCCTCCGAACGCCGCTGGAGCAGCAGGTGCTCGGTGCGCCCCCGCGCGTAGGCATCGGCCAGGGGGAGGCACAGCAGCAGCGCGGCGGCCCCCATGAGCACCATCAGCACCGCGAGCAGCCTGCGCCTCACCGCCCCTGGTCCCGCTGCGCGTCCGCGGCCGGGGACGCGCCCAGCTGGTAGCCGAACCCGCGCACCGTACGGACCAGGCCGGGACGGCCCGTCTTGGCGCGGATCCCCGCCACGTGCACGTCCAGGGAGCGGGAGGCGGCGAGGAAGGCGTCGCCCCAGATCCGGTCCAGGATCACCTCGCGCGGGTGCACCTCGTCCGGTCGGGCCGCGAGGAAGGCCAGCACGTCGAACTCCCGCCGGGTCAGCCGCACTTCGCTCCCGGCCACGGTGACGGTCCGCCCGGCCGGGTCCACCTCCACGTCCCCGGCGCGCACGGGCCTCCCGGCAGCCGCCGCACCGTCGCCCGGCCGGCCGGGGTGCCGGCCGGTCCGGCGGCGGACGGTGTCGATCCGGGCGATCAGCTCCGCCATCCGGAACGGCTTGACCACGTAGTCGTCGGCGCCCGCCCGCAGCCCCTGCACGATGTCGCGCTCCTCGCAGCGCGCGGTCACCACGATCAGCGGCGCGTCGCAGACGGTGCGCAGCCGCCGCAGCAGTTCGAGCCCGTCCAGGTCGGGCAGGCCGAGGTCCAGCAGGACGAACTCGGCCTCGTGGACGTGCCGCAGGGCGTCCAGCGCCCGCCCCACCCGGCGGACGGTGTGCCCGCGCCGGGCGAGGGCGGTGCCCAGGGCCCGGGCCATGCGGTCGTCGTCCTCGACGAGCAGCGCGTGCACCGCCACCTCCCCAGACCAGCCACGACCAGGCCGGCAGCCTATCGCGCCGCCCCGGCGGCGGCCGTGGCCGCCCCGGTGCCCGCCCCGCCGTCCGCCTCGGAGCGGCTGAGCGCGGTGTTCCGGGTGTCCGGCATCAGCACGTACGTCACCAGGGAGACGAGGGCGCACCCGGACACGTACCAGAAGAACATCTTCTCGTGCCCGCCGTTCTTGAACCACAGCGCGACGTACTCCGCCGTGCCGCCGAACAGCGCGTTGGCGATGGCGTACGGCAGCGCCACGCCCAGCGCCCGCACGCGGGTCGGGAACAGCTCGGCCTTCACGGCGGCGTTGATGGAGGTGTAGCCGGTGACGATCACCAGGGCCAGCAGGGACAGGCCGAGCGCGGACCAGTACGAGGACGCCGACCCGAGCGCGGTCATGATCGGGTAGGTGCCCACGGTGCAGCCCACCGCGAAGGTGATCAGCAGCGGTCGGCGGCCGATCCGGTCGGACAGCATCCCGGCGAAGGGCTGGAGCACCGCGAAGAGCGCCAGCGCGGTGAAACTCACCAGCGTGGCCGTGTTCTTGGCCATGCCGGCGCTGCCGACGAGGTACTTGGTGAGGTAGGTGGTGTACGTGTAGTAGGCGACCGTGCCGCCGAGGGTCAGTGCCATGACCAGCCCCGCCTGCCGCCGGTGCTCCCACAGCGCCTTGAGCGAGCCGCGGGCGCTGTCGTCGCGCTCCCCGTCCTCCTCCGTGAACGCGTCGGTCTCCTGGAGCCGCCTCCGCAGCCAGAACACCACGAGCGCGAACACCGCCCCGAGCACGAACGGGACCCGCCAGCCCCAGCTGCCCAGCTGCTGCTTGGTGAGCGTGTGCTGCATCGTGATGAGGATCCCCAGGCCGAGAAGCTGGCCGCAGGTCATCGACACGTACTGGAACGAGGACCCCAGCCCGCGCCGGTCGCGGGCCGACGCCTCGGTCAGGTAGGTGGCGCTGGCCGCGTACTCCCCGCCGATGCTCATCCCCTGGAGCAGGCGCGCCACCAGCAGCACGACGGCGCCGAAGTAGCCGGCCTGGCCGTAGGTCGGGGCGACGGCGATCAGCAGGGCGGCCACCGACATCATGGTGACGGTGAGCGTCAGCGCGCTCTTGCGGCCGTGCCGGTCGGCGGCCCGCCCCAGGATCCACCCGCCGACGGGACGCATCAGGAACCCGACGGCGAAGATGCCCGCGGTGTTCATCAGTTGGGTGGTCGGATTGTCGCCGGGGAAGAAGGAATCGGCGAAGTAGATGGCGAAGCTGGCGTAGACGAACCAGTCGTACCACTCCACGAGGTTCCCCAGCGACCCGCCGACGAGTGCGAGACGGCGCCTGCGGCGCTCGTCCCCGGGCGGGGGACCGATCGTGACGGCGGACGAGGACATGGCGGCTCCAGACGGAAGTCCCTGATGGGAGGGGTGGATACCCCGGTGCGGGGGAGTGCCCAGACTGGATCCGCCACCGCACCCGGACAAGGCCCGGCACCCAGATCTAACGTTCCGCTAAGAAAGCCGCGCAGCACCGCCGGCCCCGGGGCCGCGTGGCGGTCGGCGGGGCACGGTGGCAGGCTGGGACGGGAAGCCACAGCGCTGGGGCGCCTCCATTCCGATCGACATTCCTCGTTCCTGTCGTGTTCGCAGGAGGTGGGACCCCGTGAGAAGACCCGTTTCACTCGCTTCACCGGCCCGGATCGCGTTGAGCCTGGCGACGGCCGGATGCCTCGCGGCCACGCTCGTACCGGTCGCGGCCGCGCCCGCGTCGGCCGCCTACTGCGACCCCGCGGCCTCCACCAGTTCGCCGAGCGGCGGCGCCGAGGCGGCGAGGCTCGCCGTGGCGTGCCTCATCAACGCCGAGCGCACGCAGCGCGGACTGCAGCCCCTGACCGGCAACGCGTCCCTGACGGCGGCGGCCCAGCAGCACACCGCGGCGGCCGTGCAGCTGAAGTGGTGGGGCCCGGGCAAGGACCCGCACCGCAACCCGCAGACCGGCTCCACCCCGCAGAGCCGCATCCAGGCCGCCGGCTACTGCCCGAACCCCCGCTCCTGGGCCGTCGCCGAGATCACGTACACGGGCTGGGGCACCTCGGGCACCCCGAAGGCCGCCGTCACCTGGTGGATGAACAGCCCGGGCCACCGCGCGATCATCCTCGACGGCTCGCTGCGCGAGTACGGCAGCTGGGCCCAGGACGGCGCGGCCGACCCGGCCGGAGCCGGTGCGAGCGGGGCCGGTACGTACGTCGTGACCTTCGGGCGCTGCCAGCAGTGACGGCGCCGCCGCGCCCCGCCCCCAGCGGGTGCGCGGCCCGCCCGGATGGGGAAAGCTGGACACGGCGGCACCGCCGACGGCGGAGCCGACTTGGCGAGGAGGGGCTCGTGGACGCTTCAGGAGACGGGCGGCGCGTCCGCCCGGCCCGGCCGCGCGGGCGGAAGGCCGGCCTGCTGTGCGCGGCGGCCGCCCTGGCGGCGGTCGCGGCTCCCGCGGCCGCGCAGGCGCCCGCACCGGCGGACCCGTATCCCGTCGTGGTCGTCGACTGCTTCTCGGCGGCCCAGGTGCAGCCCGAGGAGTACGTCCTGGCCTGCGGGGACGGCAACAACCGCCTGGTCGGACTCCACTGGGACAGCTGGGGTGCCGCCACGGCGACCGCCACCGGCACCGACATGGTCAACGACTGCCGTCCCTACTGCGCGGCGGGCCGTTTCCGCGCCTACCCGGTGACGGTCACCCTGAGCGATCCGCGGCCCTGGCCCACCCACCCCGGTGTCCAGCGCTTCACCGTGATCCGGCTGCTCTACACGCACACCGCACCGGCCCCCGTGCACAAGGACGTCACCTACAAGCTCGTGTGGTGAACCGGGACGACCGGGGGCCCGGCGCCGTGGGCCCGCCCCTCGACGGGGTGCCCGGCCGTCTGGACGTGGACCCGACGCCCCGGACGGCCGTCGTATGGCTGCCGCCCGCGCGGCTGTGGCCCGCCATCCAGGACATCCGCGCCGAGCACGACCCCCAGATCCGCCGCTGGCCACCGCACGTGAACCTGGTCTTCGGCTTCGTCCCGGAGGCGGACTTCGCGGCGGCGGCCCCGCTGCTGGCGGCCGCCACCGCCCGGTGTGAGCCCTTCGACGTCCGGCTCAGCGGGGTGCGCGCCTTCCGCCACCGCGCCTACGCCACGGTCTGGCTCGACCCGGCAGCGGCCGGCCCGGCGCCCTGGAGGGCGCTCCAGGAGGCCCTGGCGGAGCCCTTCCCCCGCTGCCGGGGACGGTTCCCGCAGTTCACCCCGCACCTCTCGCTCGGGCGTACCCGCACCCCCGGGCCCCTGGCCGCCGAGTGCGCGGCGCGCCTGGGCACCCTGTCGGCGCGGGTCGAGGAGGTCGTCCTGCTCTCCCGCCGGGGCGAGGGGCCCATGCGGCCCCGCCTGGAGATCGGCCTGGGTACGGGGGAGGTGCGCCGGCACCCCGAGGACGTCTGAGGCGCGCGGCCGCCCTCACGCGGCCGCGCCGGGCCCCTCGCCGAGCAGCTTCGCGCGGAACAGGTCGAGTACGGCGTCCAGGGCCTGCCGTGTGGGCTGCCCGGGCTCGTCGACGAGGTGCTCCGTCAGGACGGAGTGCGCGGGAAGCGGACTTTCCGGGTTCGCCGCCCCGTCCTCCAGTTCGACCGCCAGGAACGCGTCCCCGAGCTCGCGGCGCAGGAACGCGAACCGGTCGCCGGGCACCAGACGGTCCCCCTTGAACCGCAGCCCCAGCACCTGGAGCCCCTCGCGCTCGCAGCGCCCGCGGACCACCGCCAGCTCCCGCGGGCTGATGTCGATCGTGCCCGCCCGGCCCGCCGTGCACGCCAGCGGGAGCGAGGGCTGGGACAGCACCGGGGCGACCAGCCGCTCGTCCGTGGCCATGGCCAGGGCGAAACCGCCGGTCAGGCACATCCCGACGGCGCCCACCCCGGGCCCGCCGCAGCGCTCGTGCTCGGCGGCGGCCAGCGCGCGCAGCCACCGCACCACGCGCGAGCTGCGCCCCGTCGCCAGCAGCGTGAACTCCCGGCTCACGCACACCTGCCACACGGTCGAGGCCATGGCGCGGGCCGCGTTGGGCCAGCCCCCGGTCGAGGGGTTGGCGTCCCGGCCGGGCGTACCGAAGAGCACCGGGAGCACGGCCGTGCAGCCGGCCGCCGCGACGTGCTCCGCGAACTCCAGGACCTTGGGGGTGATGCCCGGGACCTCGGCCATGATGATCACCGCCGGGCCCGTGCCCCGGCGCAGCACCCGGCGGGTGGCTCCGTCGTGGGTGAACGTGCTCTTGGTGAAGCCGGTCAGGTCGTGGTCTGCCACGGTCCTTCCCTTCCGTCGAACCGTCCTGGACGGCATCAACCTACCGACCCCGCAGCGGGCGAAGGTGCCCGAGGGCCCCTCGCCCGCTGCGGGGTCGGGGTCAGCGTCCGGCGCCGCCGCTGACGAGCGGCCACTCGCGGTGGAGGGAGCCCAGCGGGATGCGGCGCTCCAGGACCGGGGTGCCGAACAGGGAGAGCTGGAAGTGCAGTTGCCCGTTCAGGTCGAAGCCGCCGTACAGGGCCCAGGCGCCGTTGACCGAGGTCTTGCCGTCGCTGGACGCGGACGCCTTGGCGTCGGCCTCACCGCGCAGGTAGGGGGCGAAGTCGGCGCCGACGCCGACGGCACCGTACAGGCCGACGGAGGCCTCGGCGCCCAGTGCGGCCTTGACGCGGCCGGACGCGGCGACGGTGGCCTTCACCGGGGTGCTGTTCACGGCCGAGGTGCTGACCGGGGTCCAGCCCTTGCCCGTCGCGTAGCTGCCGCCGACGCGGAAGTCGCCCTTGACGTCCTGCTGGACGTCGAGGGTGACCTGCCCGTCGGCCTCCACCTGGATGTACGTCGTCAGGTCGAGGTTGACCACGACCGGGACCGGGCCCACCTGGATGACGGGCGCGCTGTGCAGCTTGGCGAACGGGATCCGCTTGGGCGTGCCGGTGCCCGCGGCGGCGCGGCCCTTGAGGGCCCACTGCGAGGACCAGTCGCCGCTCATGCCGAGGAAGGCCGCGCTCGGGGCCGAGCCGAGCTTGGTGCCGGTGTACGAGAACTCCACCTGCGGGGCGAGCTGGACGAAGCCGGACACCGAGGCGCCGGCGGAGGCGGGCGCGTCCTTGGCGGTGTCGACGGCGGCGTTCACGTCGAGCCGCAGGTTGCCCAGGGGCAGCTTCGCGCCCTCGGGGCCGAACCGGGCCCCCTCGCCCTTGGCCCAGGAGAAGGTGACGCCCTTCATCAGGGGCTCGACGGTCACGGAGGACGGGTCGACCTTGACCTTGCCGTCGGCCTTGGCCTCGCCCAGGGCGGCGGACAGGGTCGTGGGGGCGGTCTTCACCTCGGTGCCGCGGTCGGTCTTCCCGACGACCTCGGTGACCTTCGCGAGGAGGCCGTCGGGGGCGCCGGGGGCCGGGGCGCTGGCGATGACGTCGCCCACGGCGACCGGCTTGGCGGCGGCGGGGGACTCGTTCGAGGGTGCGTTCTGGCTTCCCTTCGGGGGCTTGGGGGCCGTGGCTATGACGGCCCGCTGGCTGGTCTTGTCGTAGGAGGCGACCCGCAGCGAGGACTTCTCCGGCCGGCCCTCGCCGGTGGCGGTGCGGGCCAGGGGCGAGGGGTCGGCCGGCCCCTGGGGTGCGGCGGCCACGTCGAGGCGCTGGGCGCCGTTCGCGGCCGGGGCGCCGGGGGAGGTCCCCGGGGCCGCGGAATCGGTGTGCGCCGGCGAGGAACAGCCGGTGGCGGCGAGCGCCAACGTGGTCAGGCCGGGAAGCAGGAGGCGTTGGGCGAGCGTGCGCACGTAGGAAGAACCTTCGGTAAATGGGGGGAATTGAACGCGTTACCGAGAAGTAACGTGAAGGTCGATCATGTCATGCGCACAGCCGGGCAGTCATCTCGGGATCCGGCCAACTCGCCTGTGCCAACTGAAGGTTGAAACTTCAAAAGCGCTGGTCGGGGGGAAGGAGCGGCCTGACCATGCCCGCGGCCCCAACACCGCTGGGACGGAAGCCCGTCAGGCGATGCCCACCGTGTAGGCGGCGTGGTAGCCGCCGGACTCCGCCGTGGGTGCCAGGGTCATCGTTCCGGCTGCCGCCCGGTAGCGGTCGTCGTGGGCGTTGGGGTTGCGCGGGGGCTTGCGGCGGGCGTACGGCTGGCGGGCGTAGACCTCCCGCAGGAACTCCTCCGGCAGGAAGAACTGCGAGGTCGTCTCCGTGTGCGCGTCGGGCCGCACCTTGAAGTGGATGTGCGGCGCCAGCCCCGCGTACCAGCCGGGCACGATCGTGCGGAACGTGCACCGCCCGGACGCGTCGGTCACCTGGACCCCGCGCAGGTAGGTCTCCCGCCCCTCCGAATAGACACCGGCGGCGTCGGCCTGCCAGATGTCCACGGCGGCACCCGCGAGCGGCCGGCAGCCCGTCGAAGCCCGGACCACCGTCAGCTCCAGCCGCAGCGGTACGCCCTCCCGTCCGTCGGTGACGTCCGAGCGGGTCCGGCCCGGCCCGGCGTAGTTCGGCCCCGCCCCCGCCTTCACCGCCAGCACGCAGCCGGGCGTCGCCCCGCTCGACGGGGCGGCGGCCGGGCTCCCGCAGCCCGCCGTCAGCGCGGCGACGGAAGCGGAGCCCGCCGCCAGCAGGAGGGCCCGACGGCTGGTCGGGGAGGTGCCTTCGCCGTTCATCCGAACCCCTCACGCGTACGCCCGCGGCCGTCACACCCGGACGGCCGCCCACCGCAGCCCACCGTGCCGCACCCCGCCGCCCCGCCCCGCGACCGACACACGGCCGACCGGGCGTTGCTAGCCTGCCCCGATGGGACTGGACATCACGCTGGTCATGGCCGACTGGGACCGCCTGGCCCGCATACCGGCGGCCGGACGCGAAGCGGCGCTGGGCGACGCGATCTGGCCGGACTTCTGCTGCGACGCGTGCTGGAACGCGAGCCTTGACGTACCGGGCGGCTGGGTGTGGCCGCACGGGCGGCCCGACCCGTGGTGCGCCGAGTACCGCTTCTTCCGCACCACCGGCTCCTACGCCTGGCACTTCCACCTGAGCAACCTGTGGGACGGCCTCCGCGACGCGGCCGCCCCGGACCTGCGCGCCGCCCTGGACACCTTCACGGGCGGCCTGTTCTGGGCCGGCCCCGACGGGGAGCCGGCGATCCCCCCGGACTTCCCGGACGACCCGACCCCCTGGGCCCGCGAACCCCTCCTCCTCGCCCCGCCCCCGACGGTGACCGTCCTCGCCGACGCCTGGCGGCGGGCCGCACCCCGCCTGGAGGACCTCCGCGCCCCCTTCGCGGCCCGCTCCGAGGCCGAGCCCGCCCGCCCCGCCTCCTTCGACGACGCCGTCGCCCTCCTGCGCGAATGGGGCTCCGCCACCGAGGAGGCCGCCCGCCGCGGCTGGGGCCTGATCGGCCTCCCGTACTGACCCCGCCCGCTAGCGCGGCACGCTGTCGCCCGGTTCGAACGGGGCGCCGTGGCCCGGGACGATCAGGTCCGCCGCGGCCAGGACGCGCAGGCGGGCGGCGCGCAGCGCCTCCCGGTCCGGGGCGACCGGGTCGTCCGCCGGGCCCTGCGCGTGCCACCACAGGTCACCGGCGAGGGCCACCACGCCCGACTCCGTGCCCGCCAGCAGGGTGATGTCCTCCGGGCTGTGGCCGGGGGTGCGGATCAGGCGGAGGGACGGGGTGAGTTCGTAGCCCTCGGCATCGCGGTCGCGCCACTGGTGGCCCAGGTACTCCGCCTTGTGGTCGTGGACCCTGGCCCCGGGGAACAGGCCCGCGTTCATGATGTTGTCCGGGTGGTGGTGGCTCAGCACCACGTCGGTGATGTCCTCGGCGCCGAGGCCCAGTTCGGCGAGGGGGCCGAGGATGTCGTCGGGGCTCGCCACCATGCCCGGGTCGAAGACCACGTGCCGGCCGCCGTCGCCGACGTAGGAGACGGTGGCGGCCACGCCGGGGCCGGTGGAACTGGTGTAGCCGGTGTTCAGGATCGCGAAGACGGCGCTGCGGCCGAGCGGTGCTTCTGTCATGCCCCCCATTCTTTGCGCCGCACCCCGTGTGCCACGAGTGGCACTGATGACACCGATCGCAGGATTTGTGCCAGGACTGGCAGACTGCTCCGGTGCAGCCCTTCCTGAACGTCGCCGCGTACGCCCCGCCGGGCGTCGGCATGCTCGCCGTCGGCATCGTCACCGAGGTGTTCGGCCCGCGCGGGAAGGGGATGCCGGCGTTCGAGTTCGCCCTCTGCAGCGACCGGCCCGGGCCCGTGCCCACCGACCTGGGCGTGCCGCTCGCCATCCCGCACGGCCTGGAGCGCCTGGCCCGCGCCGACCTCGTGATCGCCCTGCCCTGGGCCCAGTTCCGTACGCCTCCCGCCCCCGCCGTGCTCGACGCGCTGGCCGCCGCGCACGCGCGCGGTGCGCTGGTCGCGGCCCACTGCGTCGGCACCTTCGCACTGGCCGCCGCCGGGCTGCTCGACGGCCGGCGGGCCACCACGCACTGGCGGTTCGCCGGCCTGCTGGCCGAACGCCACCCGGAGATCAGCGTCGAGTCCGACGCCCTCTACGTGGACGAGGGCCGCATCGCCACCGGTGCCGGAGCCGCCGCGGGCTTCGACCTGTGCCTGCACCTGCTCCGACGGGAACACGGCGCCGCCACGGCCAACGCCGTCGCCCGGGAGATGGTGCTGCCCTCCCACCGCGACGGCGGCCAGGCCCAGTACCTGGCCGCGCCCGTACCGGAGAACTGCCAGGACGAGCGCCTCGCCGAGGTGCTCGCCTGGGCCCGCGCCCACCTCCACGAGCCGCTGCCCGTCGCCGAGCTGGCCCGGCGCGCCCTCATGAGCAAACGCTCCTTCGCCCGCCGCTTCACCGCCGCCACCGGCACCACCCCCCACGCCTGGCTGCGCGGTCTGCGGCTGAGCAGCGCCGAGGAGCTCCTGGAGACGACCGGCCTGCCGGTCGAGGAGATCGCCCGGCGGGTCGGCTACGGCAGCGCGGCCGTCCTGCGCGAACAGTTCGTCCGCCGCCGCGGGGTCCCGCCCCGCGCCTACCGCCGCTCGTTCACGAACACGCCGTAGGAAGGACGGTGGTACGCCGCCACCCCCGGCGACCCCGCAGCGGGCCGCCGGTGCGGAGGGCCGGCCTGCTCGTGCCCGGCGTTCGACAGCGAGAACGCCGGGCACGAGCAGGCGATGTGACGGAGGGTCAGCCATTGATCCGGGAGCCGGTGACCTCCAGGCGCAGGCCCTCCAGGACACGGGCCGCGTCGGTGAGGCCGCGCTGTTCGCAGCGCGCCGCGCCCGCCGCGAGGCGGGCCGCCGCGGCCTCGGAGCGGTTCAGGCCGTTGTGCTCGATCAGCGCCGCGATCCGCACCGCCTCGGCGCGGGGGGCCTCACCGTGCTCCCCGCCCCCTTCGTGCGCCGCCACCGACGCCTCGGCCTCGGCCAGTGCCTCGGTGAAGCGTCCGGCGTCCGCCAGGACGAGGGCGCGCCGGTAGCGGATGCTGCCGCTCTCGAACCAGCGGGTGAACCCCTCCGCGTCCGCGGCCTCCGCGCACACGGCGTCGGCCTCCGCGAGGTGGGCGAGCGAGGCGTCCACCGCCTCGGCGCCCCGGTCCGACTGGGTGAGGCGGGCGAACTCGCGCATCATCTGCGTGATCACCGACGGGTTGGGGGCCTGCCCGTGCGCGGCGACGGCGCGCGCGTACGCCGCCCGGGCGCCGTCCCAGCGGCCGGCCTCCGCCAGCGCGACCGCCGCCTCCGACGCCACCGACGTCAGCACGGCCTGCCCCTCCCCGTCCCAGTGCGCGGCCGTGTCGGCCAGCCGCAGGAACTCCGCGGCCGCCGCGAGGTGTTCCTCCAGGTCCCGCAGCCCCCTACCCAGGCTCAGCCGGCCCTGGGCGAGCAGCCGCGGATCGAGGGACTCCGCGTTCCCGTCGGCGACCACCGACTCCAGGACCGCCACGGCCTCCGCGGCCCGGCCGCTGCCCCGCAACAGGTCGGCGAGCTGGAGCCGGACGTCGGCCGCCTCGTCGTGGTCGCCGTCCCGGTCGAAGCGGGCCGCGGCCTCGGAGAGGTGGCGTACGGCGCCGGCGGTGTCACCGGTGTGCGCGGACGCGTGGCCGAGCATCGCGTACCCGGGCGCCAGCGGGAACGACCGGTCGTCGTGGCGGACCGTGAGGGCGATCGCCTGGTGCAGCAGCTCGACGGCCTCCTCGTGCCGCCCCTGCGCGAGCAGCACCTGGGCGAGCACGCCCCGGGGCCGGCTGCCCTTCCAGGGACGCTCCGGCGCCCCCGCGGCCAGCACCTCCAGCACGGCCCGCAGCTCCCGCTCGGCGCGGTCCGTGTCACCGAGGCGCAGCGCGAGGTTCGCACCGAACTCCATGGCGTTGGCCACGTGGTACGGCGCGGCCAGCCGCTCCGCCTCCGAACGCAGGGCACCCGCCACCGCCTCGAACCGCTCGCGGGCGGCCCCGGACACCTCCGGCGCCTGCGCCATGGCCTCGTGGAAGGCGGCGTACGCCCGGGCGTACAGCACCGTCAGGTACCGGCGGGCGGCGATGCTGCCCGGCCCGGTGCCGGTGACCTCGCCGTCGTTCCCGTCCGTCCCCGGCACCTCGTAGGCCGCTCCGGCGCCCGTGCCCGCGGCCATGAGCTCCTCCGCCTCCCGCACGACCGCGTCGAGACCGGCACGGACCGCGGCGGGGTCGGGGAGCCGGGCCTCGTCCTCCGTACCGTCCTCGGAGCCGACGGGAACCGCCCACGCGAGGGCCATCGACCGGGCCGCGAGGGCGTCCCAGACCATGCCGGCCCGCTCCAGCAGGGCGGCGGCCTCCTCCATGACCCCGATCGCCTCGGCATCGCGGTCGAGCACCCGCAGCTCGAAGGCGCGCTGCTCGGTGAGTTCTGCCCGCAGCCGGTCCTCCGGACCGAGCCGCTCGTCGTGCACGTAGCCGTCGGCGTCCGCCGCTTCGGCGATCCGCTCCCACAGCGGCGAGCCACCCGGATGCCCCAGGGCGTCCAGCCTGCGCGCCTCCCGCACCAGCCCGGCGAAGTCCGCCGGAACCTCCCGCGCCGCGGGAGCGGGGACGGCCGCGGCGGCAGCCGGAGCGGCCGTACGCGCGGCGGCGACGGCCGTACGCAGGCCCAGCGGCAGCGGCTCGTCCAGCAGCGGCGCCCGCTCCAGCCGGGCACGGCGCCGGTCCCCGGCCTCCGTCGTGCCGTTGCGGGCGTCGAAGGCGGCGGCGAGCCCCTCCGCCTCCGAGCGCACGGTGGCCAGCAGCGCGCCGGCCGTCCAGTTCCGCCCCGGCGGACCGGCGACCGGGGTGTCCGCGTGCCCGTCCGCGACGAGCCGGGCGAGCAGCACCTCGACACCCGTGAGGAACCCGAGCCGGTTCAGCGGGGCCCCGGTCGCCTCGAACAGCGGCCGGTTCTCCGCCAGGATCTCCAGTCCCCGCCCCTCGTTGCGGGTGAGCGCGCAGAACTCCAGGTGCAGTCCCACCTCGTCCTGCATGCCCGTCTTGCCGCGCACCCCCCGGTACCCAGTCAGGTGGTGCGCCCGCGCCTCGTCGGTGCGGCCCAGCCGCACCAGCGGCAGCAGCGCCCGGGCCCGGCTCGTCTGGGGCTCCTCCGAACACGACGAGGAACCGGCCAGGACCGGAGCCCACAGGTCGAGGGCCGCCGCGTCCTCACCCGACCGCACCCGGTACAGGGCGTGGTGCCGGGTCTCGCAGGCCTCGCAGTCGCTGAGCTCCGTACGCGGCCGCGTCGCCCACAGGTCGTACGCGTCGGCGACGCCCCGGCCCGTGTGGGCGGCGACGTGGTAGCGCATCGCCGCCACCGGCTGCACCCCGTGGCCGTCCGCCTCGTACCGCTCCCGCATCCGCCCGGTCCAGGCCTCGATCACCGCCAACGGCACCTCGGGCACCTGCAGCAGCGAGGTGGTCACCCACTTGAACCGCCACAGGACCTGGTCCGCCTCCCACTCGCTGAACGCGCCGGGGGAGTCCTCCCACAGCTTCAGCAGCCGGGCGAAGACCACCGGCGCCTTGCGGTGCTCGCCGGTGAACTCGTACGCCGTCATCAGCTCCATCAGCGCCGTGACCAGCACCTCGGGCTTCTCGAACGGCTCGGCCGCCTCGACGAGCTCCTCGGCGGTGACGGTGCGCTGCAGCCCGTGCGGGCGGTCGTGGTTCTCACGCAGCGCCTCGAACACGGCCTCCGGGGTGTCCAGCATTACGGTTCCTTCCGGGAGTCGGAGCCGGACGCGGCGCTGTCGCCGCCCTGGCCCCCGGGGTGCATGGCGTGGGTGAGCAGGCCGATGAAGGCCCGGTTGAGCAGGGCGCTCTCGCTCGCCTTCAGCGGGCGGCGGCTGAGCAGCAGCGCCTGCCCGTACAGGGACTCGGCGGCGGCCACGGCCAGCCCCCGCTCCTCGATCGTGACGGCCTGGCGCACCAGCGGGTTGAGGTGGTTCAGGACGAGCTGGGCGCGCGGGGTCTCACTGCGCAGCGAGCCGAGGATGTCGGCCCACAGGCCGTCGCTGTCGGCGGCCAGCGTGGACCGGGTCCGCTCGTGCCGGGCCTCCCGGTTGTCCAGCAGCAGCGCCGGGGCCGTCACCGGCTGGAAGTCGCGCAGGACCACGTCGCAGTCCTGGGCGGCGATCACCTCCCGGGCGATGCCCAGGAAGGCCGCCGCGCGGATCTCCGCGGACGGTTCCACCGCGTCCAGGTGCGCGGTGACCGTCGCCGGATCCAGGTCCGTCACGGCCGTGCCCGGCCGGATC
The DNA here is from genome assembly GCF_040648015.1 of Streptomyces sp. NPDC029216. Classification (NCBI taxonomy): domain Bacteria; kingdom Bacillati; phylum Actinomycetota; class Actinomycetes; order Kitasatosporales; family Streptomycetaceae; genus Streptomyces; species Streptomyces sp. NPDC029216. The sequence continues at coordinate 35,129 of NZ_JBEZWL010000066.1, forward strand.
TCGGGCAGCCGGTGCACCAGGTCCCGGTCGTAGGTGTAGCCGCCGTTGACGACCCCGAGGCCCGCCGCGGCCGCGATCGGCGCGACCTGGCGGAACTCCTCCACGCTGCGCGTGACGAGGACGGTGGCGTGGGCCCTGGCGAACTCCTCCAGGGTGACGTTGCCGTCCGTGGTCTCGAACGGCAGCCACGGCAGCACGATGCGCAGCAGCTCGTCGTCGTAGCGGGCGAGCGCCTTGACCGCGAGGTGGTGGGTGTCGATGAACCGGTGCAGCAGCGCGGGATCGCTCGCCGCCAGCCCGGTGAGCCAGTCCCGGATCCGCACGCCCAGCGCGTCCCGGACCGCCGACAGGGTGCCGTCCTCGTACAGCGCCTCGCGGGAGGCGGTCGGGCGCAGGCTGGTGGTGTCGATGACGCAGCGCACGAAGAACGCCCAGTCCGGCAGCAGCTGCGGCGCCTGGTCGGTGAGCAGCATGCCCTTCAGGTGCACCCGGTGGCCCGCGCGCTGCGCCGGGCTGACCGCCGTCGGCAGGACGTACGCCACACCGCGCAGCCCGGCCGCCGGCAGGTCGAGCTCGATGGTGTCGAGCGGCGCGAAGTCGAAGACGTCCCGGCAGTACGCGGTCAGGGCCTCCCGGCGGGCCAGCGGCGAGCGGTGCTCCCGCTCCCACGGCGGCGCCGCGTCGATCCGGACGGGGTCGCCGCCGGGTCCGGTGACCGTGACCTCGTACGGGAGCAGGCTGCCGTAGTGCCGGGCCAGCTCCACGACCCGGGCGGGGGCCGTCCACTCGGCGTTGTCGGCGCGGGGGCTGAGCCGGACCGTGGTGCCGGGCGCCACCGCCGCGTCCGCCGGCAGGGTGCGGATGGTGTAGCGGCCGTCGGAGTGGCCGCGCCACTCGACGGCGGGCGCGTCCGGGTCGCCGGCGTGCCGGCTCACCACGGTGATCTCGTCCGCGACGACGAAACAGGCCAGCAGGCCGATGCCGAACTGCCCGATGAAGTCACCGCGCGCCGCGTCGAGCCCGGCGCCGTCCAGGACGCCGTCCGTGGTCCGCTTGGAGCTGCGGCCGATGGTCGCGAGGAAGCGGTGCACGTCGGCCTCGGTCAGGCCGATGCCGGTGTCGGTGATGGTGAGCACGTCACCGGTGCGGACGGTGATGGCGGCCGGGGCGGACGGGTCGACGGCGCGGCGGGCCGTGATGGCGTCCACGGAGTTCTGCAGGAGCTCGCGCAGGTAGACGCGCGGACTGGAGTACAGGTGGTGGGACAGCAGGTCCACCAGACCACGCAGGTCGACCTGGAAGGTGTGGGCGGACTCGGAGTGCGGCACGGAGCATCTTTCGGTCGGCACACCGCGCCCGGGCCGGAGCCGTGCGGTGTGCGGGGGGAGGGGAGGTCTCGGGGGCCGGTCAGGCGCCGACGGACGAACGGTGCCGGCGGTAGGCCGTGACCGGGTCGGCGTTGACGTAGTTCCAGGGGAACTCGGTGACCGTGTCCTGCGTCAGCTCGAAGCAGCGGCGCGCCGGCTCGCTCTCGCCGGCGAGCGAGAAGGCCAGGGCGAAGCTGTTGCACACCTGCGCCCACCCCCTGCCCCGCTCGGCGTCCGGGTGCAGGACGGACCGCTCGGCGGCCTCCCCCAGCGAGGCGGCGGTCTCCGGCCGGCGCATGTACTGCCAGTCCGGCCCGTCGCCGAGGGACAGCCAGTGCTCGATGTGCGCGAGCGCGACGAGCTGCCCGAGCGCACTGCCCTCGGGCGCGGCGAGCATCGACGCGCGGGCGAAGGCGTGCATCTCCTCGTGCGAGCCGCCCCACTTCTTGCAGACCTGCTGCAACTGCTGCTGGTGGGCCCGCAGGTGGTACGGGTCCCGGCGCACGGCCGCCTCGAACCGGCGCCGCGCGACGACCGGCCCGACCTCCAGACCGCGCCCGCTGACCTGGAGGAAGTGCCAGGGCGAGACCCAGGAGGGCTCCCGCTCGGCCGCCCGGTACAGCCAGCCCTCGGCCTGGCGCAGCCGCTCGTGGAACACCTCGAACTGCTCGCGCGAGACGTCCGCCGCCCGCGCCCCCGTCCGGGCCTCCCAACCCCAACTGATGTACCGGGCCCCGGCGACCAGCAGGGGGAGCGCCGAGTCGGGCTCCGCCTCGGCGGCGTCGCCGATCCACCGCTCGACCCCGGCGGTGTCGCCGACCGTCCACAGCAGCCAGGCGCGGTCCCCGTTGTCCGGGTGCGCCGCGAGCCCGTCCCGGACCGCGGCCCAGTCCGCCGCCTCCGCGGCCTCGCGGATCCGCGTCACCGCGGGATCGCCGAAATCCTTCTGCAGCTGCGGCGCGGACGATCTGCCCACCCATCGCTTCAGCGACAGCCCCGCCCCCCGGAGCAACGCCATGACCCACCCCTTGCTGTGCACGTTTTCTGGCAGGGGACGTCCGGTCTGCGCCCCCCGCGGAGGTAGTGAGTATCACGAGGTCGCGTGGATCGCACAACTGTTTCCCGGCCGGGCGCTCAGTTCCCGCTGCCGAATCCCCACGACTCGATGTCCCGGTAGTGGATCGGGCCGGGGCCGCGCCCGATGTTGCTGCCCACCAGGTGCAGCCGTCCGGCGTGCCAGGGACGGCCGGAGAAGCCGGTGAGGCCGGCGGCCGCCTCCGGCACGCTGGAGGTGTCGTTGCGGCGGGCGCGGGCGAGCGTCAGGTGGGGGCGCAGCGGCCGGCCCTCGTAGGGGACACCGCACTCCCGGACCAGGGCGCGGACCTCGGAGGCCAGCAGGAGCAGCCCGTCGAGGTCCCCGTCGATCCCGGTCCACAGCACCCGTTCGTCGAAGTGCCCCCCGCCGCGCAGCGCCAGCCGCAGGGGCCGGCGTATCCCCGCGAGGTCCGCGAGGGGGCCGCGCAGGCGGGGGACGGTCGCGACCGGGAGCTCGCCGAGGAAGGCGAGGGTGATGTGCCAGTCCTCGATCCGGTTCCACCGCATGCGCGGGTACGCCTCGTACGCGGGCTGCAGCGCCCGCTCCAGCTCCTCCTTCGCGTCGTCGGGCGGGGCGAGGGCGATGAAGACGCGGACGGTCGCGCTGTGGGTCTGATGTTTCACATGGGACTTCGTACCGTGCTGCGGCCGTCAGAACCAGTTGACGGTCAGTGGGAAGGCGGCGGTGACGGTGATCCCGGTGGAGTCGGTGGCGGTCGCGGTGACCTGGGCCGTGCCGGCGGCCCACGGCTTCCCGGTGATCCGTCCGGTGGTGGCGTCGACGCTCAGGCCGAAGGGCAGGCCGGTGGCCGCGTAGCGGACCGGGGGGTTGCCGCCGGTGGCGGTGAGCTGGACGGTGCAGGACTGGTTGAACTTGCAGGTCTGCGGGCCGGGGTTGGCGAGCTGCAGGCCGCCGGGGGTGGGGGTGGGGGTGGGGGTGGGAGTCGGTGTCGGCGTGGGGGTCGGGGTCGGGGTAGGCGTCGGGGTCGGGGTGGGGGTCTGGGAGGTGCCGAAGACCTCCGTGATCGGCTGGACGTTGGCCGCGTTGCCCGCGTGGGTGGCCGTGCCGAAGAGGTCCTCCAGGGTCCGCAGCAGGTGGTGGTGGCTGAAGGCCGTGGCGTACGTGCCGGTCTTGACGTTCGCCCCGTAGAACACCGTGGCGATCTGGTTCGAGCCCAGGTAGTTGTCCTCGTCCCAGGTCAGTACCAGCAGGCTGTTGTGGGTCTTCGCCCACTGCGCGTACGCGTCGAGGTTGTTCTTGGTCCAGGTGTCGCCCGTGCCGACCGCGCAGGAGTGCATGTCGTTGCACAGGTTGGGGATCACGAAGGACAGGTCCGGCAGCGAGGCGAAGTCGTTCTGCGGGAACTGGGCCCAGGTCTTTCCGCTGTTCAGCGGGATATTCTTGAAGGCGAACCACGGGTTGTGCTTCTGCGCGTACTGGGCGTTCGTGCAGGCCGTGGAACCTTCCGCCGGGAGGTCCTCGTTGTACGTCGCGAAGGTCTTCCCGGCCGCCAGGACCTCCTGGCCGAGGTTCGCCGCGGTCATGGACTGCGGGGTGTAGCAGCCGTCCCCGGTGATGCCCTGGGTGCCGCCGGAGAAGAGGTTGAAGTAGTTGGGCTGGCTGGGGTGGGTCAGGGCCTTCATCCCGGTCAGGCTCGCGCCGCCGGTGGCCAGTTGGTTGATGTACGGGGCGTTCGCGCTGCCGATGATCTCCCCGTACTGCTTGTTCTCGTAGACGGCGACCACCACGTGGTCGTACGCCGGCAGGCCGGCGGCCGCCGCGTCCGCGGAACCGCCCTCGGCGGCCCGGGAGGTGGCGACGGTGAGGGCGCCCAGCAGGCCGAGGGCGCCGAGCGTCCCGAGGGCGGCGGTGACCGCGGACCGGCGGCCGGAGCGGTGTCTCGTGCGGGGTGCGTGAGTGGGCATGGGTGCTCCTCCTTGGTGGGGTGGGGGCTTGCGGTCGGTGTGTGCGGCCGGTCAGTCCTCGCGGCGGGCGGCGCCGGCCACGGTGACGTTCAGGAAGCGCGGCACGGGCCGGCCCCGTTCGCGGAACTCCGCCGTGACCGCCGCCCGTACCGCCGCCAGCCGGGACGCGGGCAGCAGCACGAGGACGCTCCGACCCGGCCCGGGCCCGGGCGGCCAGACGCTCAGGGCCCCGGCGCGGCGGGCGCGGTCCACGGTCCGGGCCAGGTCGGCGGCCCGCTCGGCCGGCTCCCCGCGCACGGCCACGAGCACGAGCCGGGCGTCCGAAGCGGCCGGGTCGAAGGAGCTGTACCGGTGCGGCCCGGGCCCGGGCCCCGGCCCCGCCCCGAGCAGGAGCGCGGTGGCGGGCCGGGCGAAGAACACGGCCCGGCGCAGGGCGTCGTCCGCGTCCGGCAGGGCTTCCGCCAGCAGCCGGGCCAGCCGCGCGGGGTCGGGTTCCGTTCCGGGCGGCGTGTGCACGTCGGCCACCGCGAGCGCCACCGCGCAGTCGGCGGGCTCCGCCGTGGCCAGCCCGGCGGCGTCCGTGAGCGAGCCCTGCACGTGCAGGTCGGTCCC
>NZ_JBEZWL010000067.1:0-39542 GCF_040648015.1 Streptomyces sp. NPDC029216
CGGACGCTCTTCCGATCTCGGTGCGGGCGGGTGCGGCGCCGCTGCCCGCGGCGGCGGGGCCGGCGGGCCGGTGGAGGCACTGCTGGAGCGGGGCCCCGGGCGGCCCGGCACGGAGTTCGCCCGGCTCGGCGACGGCGAACTCCGCTTCCTGGCGCTGGCCCTCGTCCTGCTCACCGGGCCCGGGGTGCTGGAGGTGGACCCGGCCGCCGAGCTGCCCTCCGCCCGGCAGGCGCTGACCGTGCTCGCCGACGGCCTCGACCGGGGCCTGGACCGGCGGCAGGGCGCCGAACTGCTGCGCCTGGCCCAGCTGTCCGGGGCGCGCGGCCACATCCGGCTGGTGGCGGCGGTCGGCGAGGACACCGCGGGAACCGCACGCGGGGTCCCCGGCGTCTCAGTGGTAGACCTGTCCCCATGAGTGCTGCACCCACGGACGACGGGCCGGAGCCACCGCACGGCGAACGGCTGTACCGACTCCAGCGACGGCTGGCCGCGTTCGCGGCCGCCCGGGACTGGGCCCCGTACCACACGCCCAAGAACCTGGCCGTCGCCCTGAGCGTGGAAGCCTCCGAACTGGTCGAGATCTTCCAGTGGCTGACACCGGAACAGTCAGCGGCGATCATGGAAAAGCCGGAAACCGCACACCGGGTGACCGATGAGGTGGCCGACGTTCTGGCGTATCTGCTGCAGTTCTGTGAGGTTCTCGGGGTGGACGTGCTGGATGCGCTCGCCGCGAAGATCGACCGGAACGAGCACCGTTTCCCGGTGACCGGGACATCGACACCAGATCGTCACTCTTCGGAGTGATGGCGTCTTCCACAACCATGTTTGTGTCCACAGATTTCCGAATACCCCTGGCTTTACTGGCTCGTTGCCTTCACTCTGGGTAGTGGAGATTGGCGGGATGTCGTGCGGACGGGGGACGGCATATGGATGCGGTACGACTCATCGCGGCCGGCCGGCACGCGCTGGCACGGAGCGCTGCTGCCTGGGACATCGTGGGCGAGGCCTGGCAGGCCCAGGCGCTCGCCCAGGGGGTGGGGAGCTGGCTGGCGGTCACCGGGCCGCCGGAGCTGAGAGCGGAGGCACGGGGACTGGGGGAAGCGGGAGGCAGAGGCTGCGGGGCGATAGACCGGGCGGCCCTGGAAGGCGGCGAGGGCCTGGGGCCCGAACAGCCGCCGAGGGCCGCGCAGCTGACGGGGGTGGCCGATGTGCGGCAGGCGCTGCTGGGGCTCCAGGCGCTGCTGGGCGAGGTCGGGATAGCGCTCGTCGGAGTGGCCTGCGCGACGGACGACGAGGGCCTGTACTGGCAGTGCATAGAGTCGATTGACGCGGCGGACGAGTCCAGCGACCGGGTACGGGCCCTGCTGCGCAGGATGGCCGTCCGGGAAGAAGAACGGGGGTCGGCCTCGGGCGTGCTCTGAGGCTCCGGCGCGTCCGGCGGAGGGGCCCCGCGCCGCGCGGGACGGGACCCCCGCGGGGTCAGAAGGGCCGGTCGGAGCGGGGCTCGCTCTCGTACGCGCGGCTGCCCGGGGTGACCGGCGCGGCGGGGGGAGTGCGGTCCGTGGAGTGCTGGAGGTCGGCGTCGAGCTGGGACAGGTCGGCGTTCAGCGCCGCCATCAGCTCCTCCATCTGCTGCAGCAGGCCCTTCGGCGCGCCGCCCTGGGCGGGCACCGCGGCCTCCTGGCGTGCGTGGTCGTGTGCTGCCTGTCCGGTCTGTCCGGGGTACTCGGGCACGGACTCGTGGGACATGGCGGCCTCCTCGGCCCTGGCCCTTCCGGTGCGGAAGGGGGCGGTGGTCGTACCGGCGGGAGGCCGCCGGCGCGCGGGCCGGGCGGTCCGGCTCCGTCCGAGCCAACGATCCCCATCCGCGCTGGTCACTGACGCGGCGGGGGCCGCCCCTCCGGGTTGACGCAGATTCACCCGGCAGGGGAGGGGGAAGGGCAGGATGGAGCCATGGATCTTCGCATTTTCACCGAGCCCCAGCAGGGCGCGAGCTACGACACCCTCCTGACCGTCGCCAAGGCCACCGAAGAGCTCGGCTTCGACGCGTTCTTCCGCTCGGACCACTACCTGCGGATGGGGAACGTCGACGGGCTGCCCGGCCCCACCGACGCCTGGATCACCCTCGCCGGCCTGGCCCGCGAGACCAGGCGGATCCGGCTGGGCACGCTGATGACGGCCGGTACCTTCCGGCTGCCCGGCGTCCTCGCGATCCAGGTGGCGCAGGTCGACCAGATGTCCGGCGGCCGGGTGGAACTCGGCCTGGGCGCGGGCTGGTTCGAGGAGGAGCACAAGGCGTACGGGATCCCCTTCCCAGCGGAGCGGATGGCCCGGCTGGAGGAGCAGCTGGCCATCGTCACCGGCCTCTGGGCCACCGAGGCGGGATCGACGTTCGACTACCGGGGCACCTACTACCAGGTGGAGGACTCCCCGGCCCTGCCCAAGCCGGCCCAGGCCAAGGTGCCCGTCCTCGTCGGCGGGCACGGGGCGCGGCGCACCCCGCGCCTGGCCGCCCGCTACGCGGACGAGTTCAACATGCCGTTCGCCTCGGTCGAGGACAGCCGCCGGCAGTTCGCCCGGGTCCGGAAGGCGGCCGCCGAGACCGGGCGCAAGGGCGACGAGATCGTCTACTCGAACGCCCTGGTGGTGTGCGTGGGCAAGGACGACGCCGAGGTGGCCCGGCGGGCCGCAGCCATCGGCCGTGAGGTCGACGAACTCAAGGCCAACGGCCTCGCGGGCTCCCCGGCCGAGGTCGTCGAGAAGCTCGGCACCTACGCGGCCATCGGCTGCTCCCGCGTCTACCTCCAGGTCCTCGACCTCGACGACCTGGACCACCTGGAGCTGATCGCCGGCCAGGTCATGTCCCAGCTCGGCTGACCCGCCCCGGCCGACCGACCCGCACGACCGGACGGAGAACGACTCCCATGCCCCGCGCGACCGGCCCGCTCGCCGAAACCCTCGCCCGCAGGGCCGTACTCCTGGACGGCGGGCTGAGCAACCAGCTCGCCGACCAGGGCTGCGACCTGTCCGGCGCCCTCTGGACGGGCCGGGTGCTCGCCGAGAGCCCCGGCCAGGTCGAGGCCGCCCACACGGCGTACGTCCGGGCCGGCGCCGAGGTGCTGATCACCGCGAGCTACCAGATCGGCGACGACCCCGGTCTGCTGGAGCGCAGCGTCCGGGTGGCCGACGGCGCGGCGCGCGCCGCCGGGCACGGGGTATGGGTGGCCGCCTCGGTGGGACCGTACGGGGCCGTCCTCGCCGACGGCTCCGAGTACCGGGGCCGGTACGGGCTCGGCCGCGGGGAACTGGCCGCCTTCCACCGCCCCCGCGTCGAGGCGCTGCTCGCGGCGGGGCCGGACGTACTGGCCCTGGAGACCGTCCCCGACACCGACGAGGCCGAGGCCCTGCTGCGGGTCCTGGCCGGGACGGGGGCGCGGGCCTGGCTGAGCTACACCGTCGCGGGCGGCCGCACCCGGGCCGGCCAGCCCCTGGCGGAGGCCTTCGCCCTCGCCGCCGACGCCCCCGAGGTGATCGCGGTCGGCGTCAACTGCTGTGATCCGGCGGACGTGCTGCCCGCGCTGGAGGCGGCCGCGTCCGTCACGGCCAAGCCGCTGCTGGCGTACCCCAACGACGGGTCCGTCTGGGACGCCGGCACCCGCACCTGGCACGCCCCCGTGCACCCCGCCCCCTGGCCCACCGCCGCCTGGCGGGCGGCCGGCGCCCGGCTCGTGGGCGGCTGCTGCCGCGTCGGACCGCCCTGGATCGCCGCTCTCCGCGCCTCCCTCCACCACCCGCCGCCAGTATGAAAATCAGTGGGCGGCCGGAGTGCCCCCGCACATACTGAAGTGCATGTTCCTGACGATCAGCACGACCGGCACCACGGAGAAACCTGCCACTGACCTGGGATTCCTGCTGCACAAGCATCCCGGGAGGACGCAGGCCTTCAGCACCTCCCACGGCACCGCCCACGTGTTCTACCCCGAGGCGACGGACCAGCGCTGCACGGCCGCGCTGCTCCTGGAGGTGGACCCCGTCGCGCTCGTCCGGCGCGGCCAGGGCAAGGGCCGGGGCGGAGCGCCCGACGCCGCGCTCGCGCAGTACGTCAACGACCGGCCGTACGCCGCCTCCTCGCTCCTCGCCGTCGCGCTGAGCGGGGTCTTCCGCACCGCCCTCAAGGGCCAGTGCACCGCCCGGCCCGAACTGCCCGGGCAGGCGCGCCCGCTGCGCGTCGAGATCCCGGTGCTGCCCGCCCGGGGCGGCGCCGGCCTCGTGCGCCGGCTGTTCGGCCCGCTGGGCTGGGACTCCGTGGAGACCGAGCCGATCGCCCTGGACGAGCGGTTCCCCGACTGGGGCGACAGCCGCTACCTGCGGCTGGTGCTGGAGGGCGAGCTCAGGCTGGAGGACGCCCTGCGCCAGCTGTACGTGCTGCTGCCCGTGCTCGACGACTCCAAGCACTACTGGATCGCCCCCGACGAGGTGGACAAGCTGCTGCGCGCCGGAGACGGCTGGCTGGCGGCGCACCCCGAGCACGCGCTCATCACCGCCCGCTACCTGGCCCGCCACAAGCGGCTCACGCAGAGCGCCATGGAACGCCTGGAGCTGGCCCGGCTCGCCGAGTCCGACGGCAGCGAGGCCGAGGAGCTCGACAACGCCGTGGACGAACCCCGCGACACCGGGGAGCGGTCCGTTCCCCTCGCCGCACGCCGCCGCGAGGCGCTCCTCGCCGCGCTGCGCGAGGCCGGCGCGGCCCGGGTCCTCGACCTGGGCTGCGGGGAGGGGCACCTGGTCCAGGCGCTCCTGAAGGACCCCGCGTTCACCGAGATCGCCGGCGTCGACGTGTCGGTGCGGGCCCTGACCGTCGCCGGCCGCCGGCTGCGGCTGGAGCGGCTGGGGGAGCGGCAGAGCTCCCGCGTCCGGCTGTTCCAGGGCTCCCTGGCCTACACCGACAAGCGGCTGGCCGGCTACGACGCGGCCGTGCTCAGCGAGGTCATCGAGCACGTGGACCTGCCCCGGCTGCCCGCGCTGGAGTACGCCGTCTTCGGCTCGGCCCGCCCGCGCACCGTCCTCGTGACCACCCCGAACGTCGAGTACAACGTCCGCTGGGAGTCCCTGCCCGCCGGGCGGGTCCGCCACCGCGACCACCGCTTCGAGTGGACCCGCGAGGAGTTCCGCGCCTGGGCCGGCCGGGTCGCCGCCCGGCACGGCTACGCCGTCGCGTACCGGCCCGTGGGCGACGAGGACCCCGAGGTCGGCCCGCCGACCCAGATGGCCGTCTTCACCCGGGCCGCAGACACCACCGAAAGCGCGGCCACCACCGAAACCGCGGACACCCCGAAGGAGGGCGAGGCGGCATGACGACCCCCACCACCCACCGCGTGCTCCCCGTCACCGACCTGTCCCTCGTCGTCCTCATCGGGGCCACCGGATCCGGCAAGTCCACCTTCGCGCGCAAGCACTTCAAGCCCACCGAGATCCTGTCCTCGGACTACTGCCGGGGCCTGGTCGCCGACGACGAGAACGACCAGAGCGCCAGCAAGGACGCCTTCGAGGTCCTGCACTACATCGCCGGCAAGCGGCTGGCCGCCGGCCGCCTCACCGTCGTGGACGCCACCAGCGTCCAGAAGGAGTCCCGCCGCGAGCTCGTCCGCCTGGCCCGCGAGCACGACGTCCTGCCCATCGCCATCGTCCTCGACATGCCCGAGTCGGTCTGCGCCGAACGCAACGCGGCCCGCCCCGACCGGGCCGGCCTGCCGCGCCGCGTCATCCAGCGCCACCGCTCCGAACTGCGCCGCTCGCTGCGCGGACTGGAGCGCGAGGGCTTCCGCAAGGTGCACGTCCTGCGCACCGTCGAGGAGACGGAGTCCGCCGAGGTGGTGCGGGAGAAGCGCTTCAACGACCTCACCCACCTCACCGGCCCCTTCGACATCATCGGCGACATCCACGGCTGCTCCTCCGAGCTGGAGACCCTGCTCGCCGAGCTCGGCTACGAGGACGGGGTCCACCCCGCCGGGCGCACCGCCGTCTTCGTCGGCGACCTCGTCGACCGCGGCCCCGACAGCCCCGGCGTGCTGCGCCGGGTGATGGGCATGGTCAAGTCCGGCAACGCCCTGTGCGTGCCCGGGAACCACGAGAACAAGCTCGGCCGTTACCTCAAGGGGTCCAAGGTCCAGCAGACCCACGGCCTCGCCGAGACCGTCGAGCAGCTCTCCCGCGAGAGCGAGGAGTTCGTCAAGGAGGTACGGGAGTTCATCGCCGGCCTGGTCAGCCACTACGTCCTCGACGGCGGCAGGCTGGTGGTCTGCCACGCCGGGCTGCCCGAGAAGTACCACGGCCGCACCTCCGGCCGCGTCCGCTCGCACGCCCTCTACGGGGAGACCACCGGCGAGACCGACGAGTTCGGCCTGCCCGTGCGCTACCCGTGGGCCGAGGACTACCGGGGCAAGGCGGCCGTGGTCTACGGCCACACCCCCGTCCCGGACACCAGCTGGATCAACAACACCATCTGCCTCGACACCGGCGCCGTCTTCGGCGGCCGGATGACCGCCCTGCGCTGGCCCGAACGCGAACTGGTCGACGTACCGGCCGAGAAGGTCTGGTACGAGCCGGTCAAGCCGCTGGCCGCCGAGGCGCCCGGAGGCCTCGACGGCCGCCCGCTCGACCTGGCCGACGTGCACGGGCGGCGCGTCGTGGAGACCCGCCACCTGGGCAACGTCGGCGTCCGCGAGGAGAACGCGGCCGCCGCCCTGGAGGTCATGAGCCGGTTCGCGGTCGACCCCCGGCTGGTGCCGTACCTGCCGCCGACCATGGCACCGACCGCCACCTCCCAGGAGGAGGGCTGGCTGGAGCACCCCGCCGAGGCCTTCGCCCAGTACCGGGCCGACGGCATCGCGCGGGTCGTGTGCGAGGAGAAGCACATGGGCTCCCGCGCCACCGTCCTGCTCTGCCGGGACGCCGACGCCGCCCGCGAGCGCTTCGGCGTCGAGGGCGGCCCCACCGGCTCCCTCTACACCCGCACCGGACGCCCCTTCTTCCAGGAGCCCGAGCTCACCGAGGAGTTCCTCGCCCGGCTGCGCGCCGCCGTGGACGGCGCCGGCCTGTGGGAGGAGCTCGGCACGGACTGGCTGCTGCTGGACGGCGAACTGCTGCCCTGGTCGCTGAAGTCCACCGGCCTGCTGCGCAACCAGTACGCCGCCGTGGGCGCGGCCTCCCGCACCGTCCTCCCGGACGCCGTCGCCGCCCTGGCGGCCGCCGAGGCCCGGGGTGTGGACACGGGCGGGCTGCTGGAGCGCCAGCGCGGCCGGGCCGCCGACGCCGCCGCCTTCACCGAGGCCTACCGCCGCTACTGCTGGACCACCGACGGGCTGGACGGCGTACGGTTCGCGCCGTTCCAGCTGCTCGCCGCGGCCGGCCGGTCCCTGGCGGCCGTACCGCACGACGAGCAGCTGGCCTGGCTGGACCGCCTCGCCGACGCCGACGAGCGGTCCGCCGCCCCGCTGCTGCGCCGCACCCGCCGGGTGTACGTGGACACCGCCGACGCGACGTCCGTCCGCGCGGGCACCGACTGGTGGCTGGAGCTGACCGCCGCCGGCGGCGAGGGCATGGTCGTCAAACCGCTCCAGGCCTACGCCCGGGACGGCAAGGGACGGCTGGTCCAGCCGGGGCTGAAGGTGCGCGGGCGCGAGTACCTGCGGATCATCTACGGCCCGGAGTACACCCGCCCCGACCAGCTGGAACGGCTGCGCCAGAGGTTCCTCGGGCACAAGCGCTCGCTCGCCCTGCGCGAGTACGCGCTCGGGCTGGAGGCGCTGGACCGGCTGGCGGCGGCGGAGCCGCTGTGGCGGGTCCACGAGGCGGTCTTCGCCGTCCTCGCCCTGGAGTCGGAGCCGGTGGACCCCCGGCTGTGACGTGAGAGCACCGCGTAAAGCGGCGGCCCCCGTACGGCCTCGAATTAGGTCGTATGGGGGAACTTTCACGGAGAAGGCCGGGGAAACCGGCAGCGGGATCGTTCAACCAGGGCAGCGGAGTGTCCGCAAACCAGGAAGGACGGAACGTCACCTATGAAGATGACCGCGCGCGGAAGCCTTGCGGCGCTCATGACCTGTATGGCCGCGGCCGCCGCGGCCACCCCGGCCGTGGCAGCCCCGGTTCCGGTGGGAGTGCCGCTGGAGGCCGTGGAGACCACGCTGGGCGTGCCCACGCCCCGGGTGGCCACGGCCGTCCCGATCCCCGTCGTAGGCGCCCCGGAGGCGCCGGTGCTCCACAAGGGCGACCTGCTTCCGACCCCGTTGCTCCCGGCCGTCCCGGTCGCCACCGACCTGGGCCTGACCAAGGTCGCCTCCCCGGTGCCCAACCTGCTGGGCTCCCCGGAGACGGACGGCGAGGGCTCCGTGGAGTCCCCGGCGGGCACCCTGCTCACCCGGACCCCCGGCGCGGTCCTCGGTGCCCCGCTGACCATGCCCGACGCCGACAACTACGGCATCCCGAACGTGACCACCCCCAAGCTGGGCCTGGTCGCCCCGGAGCTCATCGGCGCCCCGTCGGCGCTTCTCGGCCTGCGCTGAGCCGCACATCCGACGCCGGGTCAGAAAGCCGTTCGGTCTGGGTACGTGTACGGCATGGGATTCCATGTCGACTCCGAGACCGGGCGGCTCCGCCGCGTCATCCTCCACCGCCCCGACCTGGAGCTGAAGCGGCTCACACCAAGCAACAAGGACGCCCTGCTCTTCGACGACGTGCTGTGGGTGCGCCGGGCCCGCCAGGAGCACGACGGCTTCGCCGACGTGCTCCGCGACCGGGGCGTGGCCGTCCACCTCTTCGGGGACCTGCTCCGTGAGGCCCTCGACATCACCGAGGCGCGCCACCTCGTACTGGACCGGGTCTTCGACGAGAAGGAGTACGGGCCCCTCGCCACCGACCACCTGCGTTCGGTCTTCGACGCACTGCCCTCGGCCGAGCTGGCGGAGGCGCTGGTCGGCGGCATGACGAAGCGGGAGTTCCTGGAGCGGCACGCGGAGCCGGTGTCGGTGCGCTTCCACGCGCTGGACCTGGACGGCTTCCTGCTGGGGCCGCTGCCCAACCACCTCTTCACCCGCGACACCTCCGCCTGGATCTACGACGGGGTGTCCATCAACGCCATGCGCTGGCCGGCCCGGCAGCGCGAGACCGTGCACTTCGAGGCGATCTACCGGCACCACCCCCTCTTCACCGGCTCGGGCCCCTTCCACTACTGGTCGCAGGGCCAGCCGGACTACCCCTCGACCATCGAGGGCGGGGACGTCCTGGTCATCGGCAAGGGGGCCGTCCTGATCGGGATGAGCGAGCGGACCACCCCGCAGGCGGTGGAGATGCTGGCCCGGGGCCTGTTCGCGGCCGGGTCGGCGTCGGTCATCGTGGCGCTCGACATGCCCAAGCGGCGGGCCTTCATGCACCTGGACACGGTGATGACGATGGTCGACGAGGAAACGTTCACCCAGTACGCCGGGCTCGGCATGCTGCGCTCGTACACGATCCGGCCGGGGCGGGGGGCCAGCGAGCTCCAGGTGAGCGACCACCCGCCGGAGCACATGCACCGGGCCATCGCGTCCGCGCTCGGTCTGGACAAGGTGCGGGTGCTGACCGCGGGGCAGGACGTGCACTCGGCCGAGCGCGAGCAGTGGGACGACGGGTGCAACGTGCTGGCCGTGGAGCCCGGGGTGGTCGTCGCCTACGAGCGGAACGTGACCACCAACACCCACCTGCGCAAGGAGGGCATCGAGGTGATCGAGATCCCGGGCAGCGAGCTGGGGCGGGGCCGGGGCGGCCCGCGCTGCATGAGCTGCCCGGTGGAACGGGACGCCGTGTGAGCGCAGGCTGAGGGGTGCGGGCCGGTGACCACCGGGGCGGGCGCGGCGCGCGCGATCGGGCGGATGTGATCCACCAGACTGAATATGAATACAGTGGATCGTATAGACTTCCAGAATCCCCTGTCAGCGCCCCCCTGGAGTCCCGATGGCCACCGACCTCTTCGGCCGCAGTTTCCTCAAGGAGCTCGACTTCACCGCCGCCGAGTTCCGCGGCCTGGTCGAGCTCGCCGCCGAACTCAAGGCGGCCAAGAAGGCCGGCACCGAGGAGCGCCGCCTCCAGGGCAGGAGCATCGCGCTGATCTTCGAGAAGACCTCCACGCGCACCCGCTGCGCCTTCGAGGTCGCCGCCGCCGACCAGGGCGCCCACACCACCTACCTCGACCCTTCCGGCTCCCAGATCGGGCACAAGGAGACCGTCCGGGACACGGCACGGGTGCTCGGCCGGATGTTCGACGGCATCGAGTACCGGGGCGACAGCCAGCAGGCGGTCGAGGAGCTCGCCGCGTACTCCGGCGTGCCCGTCTTCAACGGCCTCACCGACGACTGGCACCCCACCCAGATGCTCGCCGACGTGCTCACCATGACCGAGCACTGCGCCAAGCCGCTGGAGCGGATCGCCTTCGCCTACCTGGGCGACGCCCGCTTCAACATGGGCAACTCGTACCTGGTGACCGGTGCGCTGCTGGGCATGGACGTACGGATAGTCGCGCCGAAGGAGTACTGGCCGGCCGAGGCCGTCGTGGCGCGGGCCCGCGAGCTGGCCGCGTCCAGCGGGGCGCGCATCACCCTGACCGAGGAGGTCGCGGAGGGTGTGACGCAGGCCGACTTCGTGGCCACGGACGTCTGGGTCTCGATGGGCGAGCCCAAGGAGGTCTGGGACGAGCGGATCGCGGCCCTGGCCCCGTACGCCGTCACCACGGACGTGCTGCGCGCGACCGGGAACCCGGACGTGCGGTTCCTGCACTGCCTGCCCGCCTACCACGACCTCGGCACCAAGGTGGCCCAGGAGGTCCACGAGCGGCACGGGCTGGAGTGGCTGGAGGTTTCGGACGAGGTGTTCGAGTCGGCGCACTCCGTCGTCTTCGACGAGGCGGAGAACCGGCTGCACACCATCAAGGCCGTGCTCGTCGCGACGATGGCGAAGCCGGCCGCATAGTCATACGGGCAGGGCGCGGGGGTCGTCGGCCGGCCGGGCGCGGTCGGCGACCCGTTCCCCGTGTGTCGCGTTTCCGTGACGGCAGTCACAAGTCGGTGATAGCGTCGTACGCGTGAGCCCCTTCACCGGTTCCACACCAGCGACCGAACGGTGGCGCCACCTGCGGGTGACCCGGCAGGACGGCATCGCCACCGTCACCCTCGACCGCCCCGAGAAGCTGAACGCGCTCACCTTCGGCGCCTACGCCGACCTGCGCGATCTGCTCGCCGAACTCTCCCGGACCCGTTCCGTCCGCGCCCTCGTGCTCGCCGGCGAGGGCCGCGGCTTCTGCTCCGGCGGGGACGTGGACGAGATCATCGGCGCCACCCTCGCCATGGACACCTCCGACCTCCTCGACTTCAACCGGATGACCGGCCAGGTGGTCCGCGCCGTCCGCGAATGCCCGTTCCCCGTGATCGCCGCCGTGCACGGGGTGGCCGCGGGCGCCGGAGCCGTACTCGCCCTCGCCGCCGACTTCCGCATCGCCGACCCCACCGCCCGCTTCGCGTTCCTCTTCACCCGCGTCGGACTCTCCGGCGGCGACATGGGCGCCGCCTACCTGCTGCCCCGGGTCGTCGGCCTCGGCCACGCCACCCGGATCCTGATGCTCGGAGAGCCCGTACGGGCCCCCGAGGCGGAGCGGATCGGGCTGCTCAGCGAGCTCGTCGACGAGGGCAAGGCCGACGCCAGGGCCGCCGAACTGGCCGCCCGGCTCGCCGCCGGACCCGCCCTGGCCCACGCCCAGACCAAGGCCCTGCTCACCGCCGAACTGGACATGCCGCTGGCCGCCTCGGTGGAGCTGGACGCCAGCACCCAGGCCCTGCTGATGCACGGCCAGGACTACGCCGAGTTCCACGCCGCCTTCACCGGGAAGCGGCCGCCGCAGTGGAAGGGCAGGTAGCGCCGTGTCCGTGTCCGGGTCCCCCTCCGCGTCCGGTTCCCCCGCGGCGGCCGCGTCCCTGCAACGGGTGGCCGTTGTCGGCGGGGGACCGGGCGGGCTCTACGCCGCCGCACTGCTCGCCCGGCAGGGGCACGCCGTCGACCTGTGGGAGCGGAACGCCCCCGACGACACCTTCGGCTTCGGTGTCGTCCTCTCCGACGAGACCCTGGGCGGCATCGAACGTGCCGACACGGCCGTCCACGCCGCCCTCGCCGCCGAGTTCGTCCGCTGGGACGACGTGGACATCGTCCACCGGGGCCGGCTGCTGACCTCCGGCGGCCACGGCTTCGCCGCCCTCGGCCGGCGCCGGCTCCTGGAGATCCTGCACGCCCGCTGCGAGGCCCTCGGCGTCCGGCTCCGCTTCCGCGCCGAGGCGCCCGACGCCTGGACCCTCGCCCCCTCCTACGACCTGGTCGTCGCGGCCGACGGGGTGCACAGCGCCACCCGCGAGAGCGGCGCCGCGCACTTCCGGCCCACCGTCACCCCCGGCCGCTGCCGTTACGTCTGGCTCGCCGCCGACTTCGCCTTCGACGCCTTCCGCTTCGAGATCGCGGAGACCGAGCACGGCATCATGCAGCTGCACGCCTACCCGTACTCCGCCGACTCCTCCACCGCCATCGTCGAGATGCGGGAGGAGGTCTGGCGGGCGGCCGGCCTCGACCTGTGCGACGAGGCCGAGTCCGCCGCCCGCTGCGCCAAGACCTTCGAAGAGGCACTGCGGGGCAGGCCGCTGCGCGGCAACCGCTCCGCCTGGACCCGGTTCCACACCGTCGTCAACGAACGCTGGTCGCACGGCAACGTGGTCCTGCTCGGCGACGCCGCCCACACGGCCCACTTCTCCATCGGCTCCGGAACCAAACTCGCCGTCGAGGACGCCCTCGCCCTCGCCGAGGCCGTGGCCGCACACCCCGAGGTCCCCGACGCCCTCGCCGCGTACGAGGCCGACCGCAGACCCGCCGTGGCCAGCACCCAGCGGGCCGCCGCCGCCAGCATGCGCTGGTTCGAGGAGCTCGGCGGCTACGTCGGCCAGCCCGCCCGGCAGTTCGCCTTCAACCTCCTCACCCGCAGCCGCCGCGTCACCCACGAGAACCTGCGGCTGCGCGACCCCCGCTTCACCCGCGCGGTGGAGGCCGACTTCGGCTGCCCGCAGGAGGGGCCCGACGGGCCGGTGACCCCGCCCATGTTCACCCCGCTCACCCTGCGCGGGCTGACCCTGCGCAACCGGGTCGTCGTCTCGCCGATGGACATGTACTCCGCGGTGGACGGGGTCCCGGGCGACTTCCACCTCGTGCACCTGGGCGGGCGGGCCCTGGGCGGGGCCGGGCTGGTCATGACCGAGATGGTGTGCGTCAGCGCCGAAGGCCGGATCACCCCCGGCTGCGCCGGCCTGTGGACGGCCGGGCAGGCGGCCGCCTGGAAGCGGATCGCCGACTTCGTCCACGCCTCCGCGCCCGGCACCGCCCTCGGCCTCCAGCTCGGCCACTCCGGCCGCAAGGGCTCGACGCGGCTCATGTGGGAGGGCATGGACGAGCCGCTCCCGGAGGGCAACTGGCCCCTCGTCGCCGCCTCCGCCCTGCCCTACAAACCCGGCGTCTCCGCCGTCCCGCGCGCCCTGGACGCCGCCGACCTCGCCGCGATCCGCTCCGATTTCGCGGCGGCCGCCGTACGGGGCGCCGACTGCGGGTTCGACCTGCTGGAACTGCACTGCGCGCACGGCTACCTGCTCTCCGGCTTCCTCTCCCCGCTCACCAACCACCGCGAAGACGCCTACGGCGGCACCCTGGAGAACCGGCTGCGCTTCCCCCTGGAGGTCTTCGACGCCGTCCGCGAGGTCTGGCCCGCGGACCGCCCCATGACGGTCCGGCTCTCGGCGACCGACTGGGCCCCCGGCGGCACCACGCCGCAGGAGGCCGAGCGGATCGCGGCCGCCTTCGCGGCGCACGGCGCCGACGCCGTGGACGTGTCCACCGGGCAGGTGGTCGCGGACGAGGCCCCGGAGTACGGGCGCTCGTACCAGACCCCCTACGCCGACCGGATCCGCAACGCGCTGGGCATCCCCGTGATCGCCGTCGGCGCGATCTCCTCCTGGGACGACGTCAACTCCCTGCTGCTGGCCGGCCGCGCCGACCTGTGCGCCCTCGGCCGGCCGCACCTGTACGACCCGCACTGGACCCTGCACGCCGCCGCCGACCAGGGCTACGCGGGACCGGGCGCGCCCTGGCCCGCGCCGTACCGGGCGGGCAGCCGCAAGCCGCCCACCGGGAAGGGGTGAGGCGGCTCCTCGACGCCCGCTCCGCGGGTCCCGCCGCGCGGCCCGGGCCTCAGGCGCGGACCAGTTCGAGGCGGTCCTCGACCGGGGTGAAGCCCAGGCGCCGGTAGACGCCGTTGCTGGTGGGGTTGGCCAGGTCGGTGAAGAGGAGCACCTCGGTCGCGCCTGCCGCGTGCGCCGCCTCGACGGTTGCGTGCGTCACCCCGGCGGCGTAGCCGCGGCCCCGCTCGGCGGGCGGGGTGTAGACGGGGCCGATGCGGGAGGCGGCGCAGACCGGGCGGGAGAAGCCGGCCAGCGAGACGGGTCTGGCGTCGTGTTCCCAGACGAGGAACCCGCCGTACGAGACCCGGTCGCGCAGGGAGGCCTCGGACGGGGTGGCGGGGAGGTCGCACTCCCGGTTGAACTCCGCCGTCCACCGCGCGAGCAGCGGCAGGTCCGCCTCGGTGGCGCGGCGGGCCCGGCCCCGGGGGGCGGGGTCGGGGGCGGCTAGGGTGCCCAGCCGGTACAGGCGGAGCTCCTGGGCGACCCGGGTCGGTGTGCCCCAGGCCGCCGCGACGGCCGCCGCGTCGGCGGCGCGGGCGTTGAGGCCCTCGACCCGGGTGAGGAGCGGCTCGGCGCGGAGCGCGCCGCCCAGGGCCCGGACCGCCTCGGCGGGCAGGACGCCGAGCAGCAGCGGGAACGGCGGTGTGTGCAGGAGGGCTCCGTCGACGGTGCCGTCGGGGCCGGTCCACCAGCCGAAGAGGGGCCCGGTGTCCCCGTAGGCGTGCGGGCCGCGCCGCTCCAGGGCGTCGATGACGGTCAGGAGGGTGGTGTTGACGACGGGATGCGCGGCCACGGTCGGGCGCGCGGCGGTCAGATAGGCCGCCAGATCAGTGCTGAAGGTCCATGTCATGCCCCATCGTGGCGGGCCCGGAGAGGCGGCCGCACCGGGTTTTTCCGGGGGCGCGCGGGGCGGTGGGCGCGCGCTCCCCCGGGCGGGGGAGAGGGTCCCCTCGCGTGGGGGAGGAGCGGGGCCCGCGCCGCTGGGATCTTGGGATTGCGAGCAGGAGGAGGGCTCCGCCGGTCGCGGCGGGCCATCGGACGAGGAGGAACCATGAGCACGCACACCATGAGCACGCACACCATGAGCACGCACACCATGAGCACGCACACCATGGGCACGCACATCATCCCGGCGGAGTACGCCCCGGCCACCGCCCGTATCGCGGGCCCGGCGGCGCTACGGCTGGACGAAGCGGGCGCCCGCGTCGCGCAGCCGGGCGTGCAGCTCGGCGAAGACCGCCGCGGCCCGGTCCCCGGGCCAGTCCGCCGGGAGCAGCTCCCGCGGCAGCCCCGGGTCGGCGTAGGGCAGCCGCCGCCAGGTGTCCAGGGCCGGCAGGTAGGCCCGGTAGGCGGCCTCGGGGGTGGGTTCGGGGCCCGACTGGAGGGCGCGCAGGGTCGGTTCGTGCAGGTCGAGGAACTCCTCGTGCTGCTTGGCCAGTGCGGTCAGGTCCCACCAGCGGGCCACCGCCTCGGCCGTCGGGGCGAAGCCGAGGTGGGCGCCGCGGAAGAGCTCCACGTAGGCGGTCAGGTGCAGCCGCTCCAGGGTGTGCCCGGTCTCCTCGGCCAGCTGGCCCGGCGCGATCCACACCCCGGGGGCCACCGACCCGAAGCCCAGCCGGGCCAGGCGCGAGCGCAGCAGGTGCCGCTTGTGCCGCTCCTGCTCCGGTACGGAGAAGACGGCGACCAGCCATTCCTGCGAGACGGGTACGGCTCCGTAGATCCGCCGGTCCCCGTCCTCCAGCAGCAGCCGGGCCTCCTCGGAGGGCTCGTACCCGGCCGATCCGTCCGCGGCCTTCGCGGGCACGAGGAAGCCGCGCCGCTTGAGCCGGGACACCGAGGAGCGGACGGAGGGCGCGTCGACGCCGGCCGCGCCCAGCAGGCGGACCAGCGCGGACACCGGGACGGCGCCGTCGAAGGACCGCCCGTAGGCTCCGTAGAAGGTGACGATCAGGGATCGCGGAGTGTGCTGCTCGACCACGGGTTCACTCTAGATCGCGCAGCCGGAACCGCTGAAGTTTGCCGGTGGGGGTCCGGGGCAGGGCGGGCAGGAAGACGAAGGAGCGCGGGCACTTGTGGGGGGGGCAGCTCCCCCTTCATGAAGGTCCGCAGCCCCTCCTCCGTCAGCACGGCCCCCTCGCGCGGCACGGTGTAGGCCACCACGATCTGCCCGCGCCGTTCGTCCGGGCGGCCCACGACCGCGACCTCGGCCACGTCGGGATGGCGCAGCAGTGCCTCCTCCACCTCCGGGCCCGCGATGTTGTAGCCCGAGGAGATGATCATGTCGTCGGCGCGGGCGACGTAGCGGAAGTAGCCGTCGGGGTCGCGGACGTAGGTGTCACCGGTGAGGTTCCAGCCGTCCCGTACGTATTCGCCCTGGCGGGGGTCGGCCAGGTAGCGGCAGCCGACCGGCCCGCGGACGGCCAGCAGCCCGGGTTCGTTGTCCGGCACGGGCCGGCCGGAGGGGTCCACGACACGTGCCTGCCAGCCGGGGACGGCCCGGCCGGTGGTGCCGGGGCGGATGTCCTCGTCGGCGGCGGAGATGAAGATGTGGAGCAGTTCGGTGGCGCCGATGCCGTTGATGATCCGCAGCCCGGTGCGCTCGTGCCAGGCCTGCCAGGTGGCGGCGGGCAGGTTCTCGCCGGCGGAGACGCAGCGGCGCAGTGCGGACAGGTCGTAGGCGCCGGTGTCGTAGGGGCCCAGGGTGTCCAGCATCGAGCGGTAGGCGGTGGGGGCCGTGAACAGGACGGTGACCCGGTGTTCGGAGAGGGCGGGCAGCAGACGGCGGGGTGTGGCGTCCTCCAGCAGCAGGGCGCAGGCCCCGGCGCGCAGCGGGAAGACGACCAGTCCGCCCAGGCCGAAGGTGAACCCGAGGGGCGGACTGCCGGCGAACACGTCGTCGGGGCGGGGTCTGAGGACGGTGCGGGAGAAGGTGTCGGCGACGGCGAGGAGGTCGCGGTGGAAGTGCATACAGCCCTTGGGGCGGCCCGTGGTCCCGGAGGTGAAGGCGATGAGGGCCACGTCGTCGGCGGAGGTCTCGACGGCGGGGTAGGGCGTGCGGTGGGCTTCGGCCAGCCGCAGGAGGTCGTCCGGGGTACCGCCGCCGTAGGGGGTGATCCGCAGCCCGGGGACCTCGGCCCTGGCCAGGTCGTCGAGGGCGCCGGCGTGGCACAGGGCGTGCTGGACCCGGGCCATGGAGCACACCGTCGCCAGTTCCTGGGCGCGCTGCTGGGCCAGGACGGTGACGGCCACCGCTCCCGCCTTCATCACGGCCAGCCAGCAGGCGGCGAGCCAGGGACCGGTGGGGCCGCGCAGCAGCACCCGGTTGCCGGGGACGACGCCGAGGTCGACAGTGAGGGCGTGGGCGAGGCGGTCGACGCGCTCGCGCAGCTCCCCGTACGACCACACCTCGCCCGAGCCGCCGCGGAAGGCGGGCCGGTCGGGACCGAACCGGCCGATGGTGGCGTCGAGCAGTTCGGCACCGCAGTTCAGCCGGTCCGGATAGGCCAGTTCGGGCAGCTCGAAGAGGAGCTGCGGCCAGGCGTGGGCGGGCGGCAGGTTGTCGCGGGCAAAGGTGTCGGTGTGGGCGGAGGGCTTGAGCTCCAAGGCGGGTTCGCCCCCTTGCGACGTCCGGATTGGGGTGGAGCCGGCCGTGCTGATCTGTCCAGAGCGTATCGTGATGGTGACGGCAGTCAACAGGACGCGATAGAGGAACTCGACGGGACTTGGGGGCTTTCGGATGGCCGGATTCGCGCTCGGTGTGCAGGAAGAGGAGTGGTGCGCGCAGTTGCGCGCCCTGTCGGAGCGGCGGCTGAGGCCGCTCGCCGAAAAGGGCGAGCCCGGCCGGGTGAACCGGCCGCTGCTGGCGGAGCTGGGGGAACTGGGTCTGCTGGAGCGGGTCTTCGGCTCCGGAGCGCTGGAGCTGTGCCTGCTGCGGGAGTCCCTCGCCTACGGGTGCACGGAGGCGGAGACGGCCCTGGCCCTCCAGGGGCTCGGGGGCCATCCGGTGCTGCGGTCGGGGAGCGCGGCCCAGCGGGAGCGGTGGCTGCCGGGGGTCCGGGCGGGGCGGCTGGTGGCGGCGTTCGCGCTGAGCGAGCCGGGGGCCGGCTCCGACGCGGCGGCCCTGGCCCTGGCGGCCGCCCAGGACGGGCCGGGCTGGCGGCTGGAGGGGGCCAAGTGCTGGATCTCCAACGCCCCCGAGGCCGATTTCTACACCGTCTTCGCCCGGACGGGTGAGGCGCCGGGCGCGAAGGGCATCACCGCATTCCTGGTCCCGGCGGACCGGCCGGGGCTGACGGGAGAGGCCCTGGACATGCTCTCGCCGCACCCGATCGGCTCCCTCTCCTTCGAGGGGGTGCGGGTCGGCCGGGAGGACGTCCTGGGCGAGCCGGGGCAGGGGTTCCGGGTCGCGATGGAGACCCTGAACCTCTTCCGGCCGAGCGTGGGGGCCTTCGCGGTCGGCATGGCGCGGGCCGCGCTGGACGCGACGCTGGCGCACACCGCCGGCCGCACCGCCTTCGGCGGGGTGCTGGCCGACCTCCAGGCGGTCGCGCACCGGGTGGCGGAGATGGCCACCCGCACCGAGGCCGCCCGGCTGCTCGTGTACGCGGCGGCCGGCGCGTACGACAGCGGCGCCCCGGACGTGCCGCGCCGGGCGGCGATGGCCAAGCTCCTCGCGACGGAGACGGCCCAGTATGTGGTCGACCACGCCGTCCAGCTGCACGGGGCGGCCGCCCTGCGCCGGGGCCATCTGCTGGAGCACCTGTACCGGGAGGTGCGGGCCCCCAGGATCTACGAGGGGGCCAGCGAGGTGCAGCGGAGCATCATCGCGAAGGAGCTCTACCGGGGGGTGACGGCCCGATGAGCCCCGACCGGCCCGGCCTGGACCGGATCAACCCGCAGGAGCTGTCCCCGGCGACGGGCTTCTCCCACGCCGTCACCGCCACCGGGGGCCGGCTGGTCTTCCTGGCCGGGCAGACCGCGCTCGACGGCTCCGGCAAGGTGGTGGGGCAGACCCTGCCGGAGCAGTTCGAGCGCGCCCTGACCAACCTCCTGGCGGCCCTGGCGGCGGCCGGCGGTGCCCCCTCGGACCTGGCCCGGGTCACGGTGTACGCGGTGGACGTGGAGGACTACCGCGCCCACGCCGGCGAACTGGGCCGGATCTGGCGCCGGCTGGCGGGGCGTGACTATCCGGCGATGGCCGTGGTGGGAGTGGTCCGCCTCTGGGACACCGAGGCCCAGCTGGAACTGGACGGGATAGCGGTGCTCCCGTAGCCGCCGCTCCAGGGGCCGGGGTCGGAGGCTAGGAGCGGGTCCGGCGGCGGTACTCCTCGGTCGGGACCCCGCCCACGCCCCAGTCCTCCAGGGGGACCTCGTCGATGAGGACGAAGGTGGTGGCGGGGTCCTTGTCGAGGACCCTGACCAGCAGGTCGGTGACGCCCGCGATGATCTCGGCCTTCTGGGCGGCGGTGGCACCCTCACGGGTGATCTTGACGTTGACGTACGGCACGGCGGAAGTCCTTTCGGGGAAGGGGGAGGAGTGCGGTGAAGGGTCAGGGGCGGCCGGTGACGTAGCCGCCGTCCACGCGCAGGGCGTGCCCGGTGACGAACTCGGCCCGCGCCAGGTAGAGCACCGCCTCGGAGATCTCGGAGACCTCGCCGACCCGGTCCAGCAGGGCGAGCGAGCCGAAGGAGTCCACGTCGGAGCCCGCGTGCAGCGGGGTGCGGACCATCCCGGGCGCCACGAGGTTGACGCGGATCCCGTCGGCCGCGAGCTCGGCGGCCAGACTCGTCGTCAGGGCGTGCACCCCGGCCTTGCTGACCACCGGCGCGGAGGCCGGGACGCCGGCCAGCGCGTGGTCCACCAGCACGGTGCCGATGTTGACGATGCTGCCGCCCCGGCCCTGGGTGCGCAGCGCCCGTACCACGGCCTGGGTGGTGAGGTAGGTGCCCTTGAGGTTGCCGGTCAGGAAGCCGTCGAGCTCCTCCTCGGTGACCTCGGTGAAGGGCCTGGTGGCGAAGGTGCCGGCGTTGTTGACCAGGACGTCGATGCCGCCGAAGCGCTCCAGCGCGGTGCGGACGAGGGCCTCGCCGGTCTCCGGCTCGGCGATGCTGCCCGCGACCCAGGCGGTGCGCTCCGGCCGGCCGAGGCCGGCGGCGGCCTTGGCGAGGCGGTCGGCGTCCCGGCCGCCCAGGACGACGTTGGCGCCGTCGGCCAGGAAGGCGCGGGCGATGTCCAGCCCGATGCCGCTGGAGGCGCCGGTGATCACGGCGGTGGTACGGGCGGTGGTGTCGGTCATGGTTCTGGTGCCTTTCGGGGGCGAATCGGTTCGTCGGGGCGACACCAGAAACGTATGAGCCTTCAACTCATAACACCACGACGGATATTGGAGCATGTAATAATCCCAGGTTATGGATGTGGATCTGCGTGACCTGGAGCTCCTGGAGGCCACCGCCGCCGCCGGCTCCCTGACCGCCGCCGCCGAACGGCTCTACGTCAGCCAGCCCGCCCTCAGCCAGCGGCTGACCCGCCTGGAGGACCGCCTCGGCATGCGGCTCTTCGACCGGCAGGGCCGCCGCCTGGTCCCCAACGCCGCGGGCCGCCGGATGCTCGTCGCGGCCCATCACATCCTCGGCGAACTGGAGTCGGCCACCCGCGACCTGCGGGAGATCCGCGACGGCCGCGACCGGCGGGTGCGCTTCACCGCCCAGTGCAGCACCACCTTCCCGTGGCTGCCGCCCGTGCTGCGCGCCTTCCGCGCACGCGAGCCGGACATCGACGTGCGGATCGCGACGACGCCCGACGACGCCCCGATCCCGGCCCTCCTCGCGGACCAGGTCGACGTGGCGCTGGTCACCAAGCCGGACGTGCAGATGGACAGGGTGACCCTGACCCGGCTCTTCGACGACGAGATGGTGGCGGTGGTCCCCGCCGGGCACCCGTGGGCCGACCGCGCGCACCTGACCGCCCGTGACTTCGACGGAGCCGACCTCGTCCTCTACGACTTCTACGACCAGAAGCGCATCCCGTCGATGCCGCTGCCCCTCCCCGCCGGGGCCCGTCCCGGCCGGATCACCACGATGCCGGTGGTGACCGACCTGGTGATCGAGATGGTGGCGGGCGGCCAGGGGGTGACCGTGCTGCCGAACTGGGTGGCGGCCCCGTACACCGCCTCGCACGGCCTCGCGATGGTCCGCATCGGGGCGCAGCCGCTGACCCGGACCTGGTTCTGCGCCACCCGCCCCGGCCCCCACCCTCCCCACCTCGACACCTTCGTGGAGGAACTCGTGACCCGCCTCAGGGCCCGGGCCTAGGAGGCGGAGTCGAGGAGGGCGCCCATCCACTCCTCGATGCCGGACACCGTGCGCGGCAGGGCGCCGGACATCAGGCGGGCCCCGTCGGAGGTGATGACGAGGTCGTCCTCGATGCGCACGCCCATGCCGCGCAGTTCGGCCGGCAGGGTCTCGTCGTCCGGCTGGAGGTAGAGGCCCGGCTCGACGGTGAGGACCTGGCCCTCCTCCAGGACGCCGTCCAGGTACGTGTCGGCGCGCGCCTGGGCGCAGTCGTGGACGTCGAGGCCGAGCATGTGGCCGCTGCTGCACAGGGTGTAGCGCCGGTGCAGGTCGCCCTCGGCGTCCTTGAGCACGCCCCATTCGGCGAGGCCCTCGGCGATGACGCGCATGCCGGCCCGGTGGAAGTCGCGGAAGCTCGCGCCGGGCCGCAGGGCGGCGATACCGGCCTCCTGGGCGGCGAGCACCAGCTCGTAGACCTGCTTCTGGACGGGGGAGAAGCGCCCGGACAGCGGCAGGGTGCGGGTGATGTCCGCGGTGTAGAGGCTGTCGGTCTCCACGCCCGCGTCCAGCAGCAGGAGTTCGTCCCGGTCCAGCCGTCCGTCGTTGCGGATCCAGTGCAGCACGCAGGCGTGCGCGCCGGAGGCGGCGATGGTCTCGTAGCCGAGCCCGTTGCCCTCGGCGCGGGCCCGCAGGCTGAAGACCCCCTCGATCCAGCGTTCGCCGCGCGGGTGGGCGAGGGCCGTGGGCAGGGCCCGTACGGCGTCCTCGAACCCGGCGGTGGTGTGGTCGACGGCGAGCTGGAGCTGGTCGACCTCCCAGGCGTCCTTGACGAGCCGGAGCTCCGAGAGGGCGGAGGCCAGGGCGGTGTCGGTCGCGGCGTTGCGGCCCGTGGGGGAGCCGAGCGCGTCGAGGTGGGCGCAGCGCACGCCGGTGAGCCGCTCGGCCTCGGCGAGGTCGGGGCGCCGGCCCACCCAGAACTCGCCGTAGCGGCGGTCCCGGTAGAACTCCTCGGTGCCGTCGGAGCGGTCGGAGCGGGGGCGCAGGTAGAGGACGGCCTCGTGGCCGTGCGGCCCGGCGGGCTCCAGGACCAGCACGTGGCCCACCTGGTCCTCGCCCGTCAGTCCGGTGAGCCAGGCGTACGCGCTGTGCGGGCGGAAGCGGAAGTCGCTGTCGTTGGAGCGGACCCTCAGCTCGCCGGCCGGGACGATCAGCCGCTCGCCGGGGAAGCGGGCGGAGAGCCGGGCGCGGCGGGCCGGGGTGACGTCGTACGCGGTCACCCGGGTGCCGGCCGGCAGCGGCGAGGGCGCCCAACTTCCCGCCATGAAGCGGGACAACCCGGCTGATACGGGGAGGTCGTGGCTGCCGGTGTTCAGGCGGGAGGAGGTGTCGGACACGGAGGCTCCCTCAAGAAGGACTGAACTGGGGGGCGCACAGGTCTTGCCAGTGCAATTTCACATTACTATGTTACAGCTCACACCGCGGCACATTAATCCCCGTCAAACGCCGTGTGACGCAGGGCAGTTCACGCACCACACCACTACCCCCACCTCCCTTCCCCACAGGAGTCTTCGGTGTCCCAGCACAGAGCTGTGCGTACGTCTCTCCTCTCCGCCGCCGTCACGGTCACCCTCCTCGCCACCGCGGGCCAGGCGATGACCCAGGCCGCCGAGCGGGGCACCCCGGCCACCGCGCCCGCCGCGTCGGCTCCCGCAGCCTTCGCCGCCGGTCCGGCCGCCGCGCCGAACCCCTTCGACGAGGTCGACCGCCTGGCCGACGCCAAGGAGCTCGCCCCGGCGCCCGCCCCGGCCCCCGGCGGCAAGTCCGTCGCCGACAACCGGATTCCCGGCGCCGCGGACGCGGCCCCCGGTGCCGACAAGAGCCGGAAGACGGCCACCGCCCAGGCCGCGCCCACCGCGAAGAGCGTCGCCGCGGGCGTCCCCTGCACCCTTGACGGGATCACCGGCCTCAGCCCGGAGCAGTTCGCCGACTTCCTCGGCGACCCGGCCGTCACGGCCGACGGCTGCCTGCGCACCCTCATATGGACCTGGGACGCACGCCTGGCGCCCGTCATGTCCGACGCCCACGTCCAGGCCGTCTCCCGCCGGATATCCGGCCTGGCCGCCGCCCACGACGGCCGCAACTCCTCCCACCTGGAGGAGATGTTCACCTACCTGCACGCCGTCGCCTACCACGACTACTCGCGCACCGAGATCGACGTCACCGACGCCCCCACCGTCGACGCCATGCGCCGGGCCATCGCCGACTTCGCCGGCGCCGCCCACACCTTCGACGCCACGCCCTCCAACGCCCGCACCCTGCGCGAGGCCCTCTACGCCGGCAGCGCGCCCGGCCTGCGCCAGCACCAGCTCGGCCTGATCAAGCAGGTCCTGGCCACCCTCGACGCCTCCCACCCGGCCACCAACCAGGACTCCTTCTGGGGTGGCGCCGCCCTCGCGGCCCTCTCCGTCAACTACCTGGGCGTCTACCCGGGCAACCAGGACACGGCCTTCCATTCCGCGGTCAAGGCCGACCCCGCGTACCGGGCCGCCTTCAAGGCCTTCGCGGACTACACCCACCTCAAGGGCGGCGCCAACGCCTGGGCCGCCCGCGACGCCCTCGGCGAGTACGGCCGCTTCGGCCAGGTCGACGGCCTCAAGGACCAGGTCGTCGCCGACCTCGGCGCCCTCCTCGAAACCGTCAAGTCCCGCTGGGGCAACGGCAGCGAGCAGTGGGCCAAGCTGGTCTCCTGGCTCAACTTCTACGAGGCGTGCAAGCCGTACGGGGTGTGCAAGGAGGACATCGAGAAGCTGCTCTTCCCGAACACCTACACCTACGACAACGGCGGCATCAAGGTCCGCACCGCCCTCGACCGGGCCACCGTCGACCAGCTCTACTACGCGAGCAAGCAGGTCAAGACCCAGTTCCACCGCGTCCTGGGCACCGACCAGCCGCTCGCCGGGGACCCCAACAGCACGCTGAACATCGTGCTCTACGCCTCCCGCGCGGACTACGAGAACTACCACCCGATCCTGACCGGGTACGGCACCAACAACGGCGGCATCTACATCGAGAACGGCGCCACCTTCTACACCTACCAGCGCCGAGTCCCGCAGGACTCCTCCCTGACCCTGGAAGAGCTCTTCCGCCACGAGTACACGCACTACCTCAACGGCCGCTTCGCCGTGCCCGGCTTCTTCGGCCAGGGCGACTGGTACCAGGGCGACCGCACCACGGCCATGGACGAGGGGACCGCCGAGTTCTTCGACGGCTCCACCCGCGACAACGGCATCGCCGTCCGCAAGTCCCTGGTCCGGGGCATCATCAACGACACCGCCGGCGGCGGCCCGCGCATGAGCGTCGACCAGCTCCTGCACGCCACCTACGACGGCGACGGCTTCCGCTTCTACAACTACGCGGGCACGTTCTTCGAGTTCCTCTGGACCGAGAAGCCCTCGCTGCTGCGCGAGATGTACGGCTACCTGCGCGCCAACGACGTCGCCGGATTCGACGCCTGGCGCCACCGCATGGGCGCTGACACCTACCTCCAGCGCGACTACAACCGCTTCCTGGACGCCCAGATCGCCAAGGTGGACCAGCTCTACGTCCCGAACACCACCTTCACCGCCAACGACCAGCTGCGCGACTCCGCGCTCGCGTCGGTGAAGTCCTCCTTCGCGTCGGCGACCTACAGCACCCCGGACTGCGTGGAGAACGGCGACCCCGGCAAGCGCCGCTTCACCTGTACCGGCCGGATCACCGCGAACCTGAAGAACTGGCGCAGCGACGACCAGAACTTCAAGGACATGTCCGAGACGGTGGACTACTTCCTCCTCGACCGGGCGGGCACGGCCTCCAACAACCTGGCGGACATGAACTGCTCCTTCGGGCCGCTGGAGATCTGGGGCAACAAGGCGGCGGGCACCTCCTCCTACAGCTGTGAGGGCCCCCTCCGCAGCTGATCGCGCGCCCGGGCCGGTTCCGAGTCCCACGGGGGGCGGAACCGGCCCGGGCGACCCTAGGCACCATCAAAAGAATGTGACATATTACTAACATGGACGTCGTGATCATCGGCGCCGGCGTCGTCGGAGCCGCGTGCGCGTACTACGCGAGCCGCTCCGGTCTCTCCGTGACCGTGGTGGACCGGGGGCCCGTCGCCGGTGGCACCACCGGAGCCGGCGAGGGCAACCTGCTCGTCTCCGACAAGGAGGCGGGCCCCGAGCTCGACCTGGCCCTCCTCTCCACCCGCCTCTGGCAGGAGCTGTCCGCCGAGCTCCCCCGGGCCGTCGAGTACGAACCCAAGGGCGGCCTGGTGGTGGCCCCCGACGAAACCACCCTCAAGGCCCTGCGCCACTTCGCCGAGGGCCAGCGCGCGGCCGGGGTGGTCTCCACCGAAGCCGACCCGGCGGCCCTGCGCGCACTGGAACCGCACCTGGCCCCCGGCATGGCGGGCGGTTTCCACTACCCCCAGGACGCCCAGGTCCAGCCGGCCCAGGCGGCCGCCCACCTGCTGAAGGCCTCGGGCGCCACGGTGTACCTCGGTGAAGAGGTGACGGGGATCCTCCTGGAGTCGGGGACCGTCCGGGGCGTGCGCACCTCACGCCGCACCCTCCACGCCCCCGCGGTCGTGAACGCGGCGGGCACCTGGGCCGGAAACCTCGCCGCCCTCGCCGGAACCACCCTTCCCGTCCTCCCCCGCCGGGGCTTCGTCCTGGTGACGGAACCCCTTCCCCAGGTGGTCCGCCACAAGGTCTACGCGGCCGACTACATCGCCGACGTGGCCAGCGACTCGGCCGCGCTCCAGTCCTCGGCCGTCGTGGAGGGCACCCCCTCGGGCCCCGTGCTGATCGGCGCCACCCGCGAACGGGTCGGCTTCGACCGCACCCTCTCCACGGAGGCCCTCCGCCGCCTGGCCACCCAAGCGGCGGCCCTCTTCCCGGTCCTGGCGGACGTCAAGGTGATGCGGACCTACCACGGCTTCCGCCCCTACCTCCCGGACCACCTCCCCGCGATCGGCCCGGACCCCCGCGTCCCCGGCCTCCTCCACGCCTGCGGCCACGAGGGCGCGGGCATCGGCCTGGCCCCCGCGACGGGCCGGCTCATCGCAGCGGCCCTCACCCACACCGCCCCCGCCCTCCCCCTGGCCCCCTTCCGCCCGGACCGCTTCGGCCCGTGACGCCCCGGCCCCCCCCGACCCCGCACCCCCCGAGGAGCCCCCTGATGCGCAGCCCCCGCGACCTGGTCGGCGGCAGCCCGGCGGCCACGTACCCGATCGACTTCGACGGCCGCGAACTGCCCGCCCAGGAGGGCCAGACCGTCGCCGCCGTCCTCTGGGCGGCCGGGATCCTCGCCTGGCGCACCACCCGCGAGGGCGGCGCCCCGCGCGGCGCCTTCTGCGGGATCGGCGCCTGCTACGACTGCCTCGTCACCGTCAACGGCCGCCCCAACCAGCGCGCCTGCCTCGTCCCGGCCCGCCCCGGAGACACCGTCACCACCCAGGAAGGCACCGGCCATGCCGACCTCGCCGTCTGACCGCACGCCCGCCCCCGCCGACCTCGCCGTCGTCGGCGCCGGCCCCGCCGGCCTCGCGGCCGCCGTCACCGCAGCGCGCCTCGGCCTGCGCGTCACCCTCCTCGACACCGCCGACCGCCCGGGCGGCCAGTACTACCGCCACCCCGCCCCGGGCCTCGGCGCCGCCCGTCCCCAGGCCCTGCACCACGACTGGCGGGCCTTCGCCACCCGCGAAGCCGCCCTGCGTGCCCAGGAAGCGGCGGGCCGGATCACGTACCTCCCCCGGCACCACGTCTGGACGGTGGTCCCGGACGACGCATCCGGCACCTGGACCCTCCACGCGGTGGCCGGCCACGCCCCCGACGAAACGCAGGCGAGCCTCCGGGCCCGGACCGTCCTCCTCGCCACCGGCGCCTACGAACGCCAGCTCCCCTTCCCCGGCTGGACCCTTCCCGGAGTGGTCGGCGCGGGCGGCGCCCAGGCCATGCTGAAGAACAACCTCGTCCTCCCCGGCCACCGCGTGGTCGTGGCCGGCAGCGGCCCGCTCCTGCTCGCCGTCGCCGGTTCCCTCGCCGCCGCCGGAGCCACCGTCCCGGCGGTCGCCGAGGCCGCCTCCTACACGGCGTACGCCCCCCGGACCCCCGCCCTCCTGCGCAACCCCGCCAAACTCGCCGAAGGCGCCACGTACGGCGGCGCCCTGCTCCGTCACGGCATCCGGCTGCTCACCCGCCACGCCGTCACCGAGGCGCACGGCACCACCCGCGTGGAGGCCGTCACCGTCGCCCGCCTCGACGAGGACTGGCGCCCGCTGCCCGGCACCGCCCGCCGGATCCCCTGCGACGCCGTCGCCGTGGGCCACGGCCTGGTGCC
The DNA here is from genome assembly GCF_040648015.1 of Streptomyces sp. NPDC029216. Classification (NCBI taxonomy): domain Bacteria; kingdom Bacillati; phylum Actinomycetota; class Actinomycetes; order Kitasatosporales; family Streptomycetaceae; genus Streptomyces; species Streptomyces sp. NPDC029216. The sequence continues at coordinate 27,957 of NZ_JBEZWL010000067.1, forward strand.
CCAGCTGGAACTGGCCACCGGCCTCGGCTGCGCCACCCGCCGGGCCTCCGACGGAACGGTGGCCCTGGAGCTCGACGCGGCCCAGCGCACCTCCGTCCCCGGCATCTGGTCGGCCGGCGAGACCGGCGGCATCGGCGGAGCCCAACTGGCCCTCACCGAGGGCGAGATCGCCGCCCACGCGATCGCCGGCCGGCCGGTCCCCGCCGCCCTCACCCGCCGCCGCGCCCGGCTGCGCGCCTTCGCCGACGCGATGGCCGCCGCGCACCGCCCCGGCTCCGGCTGGACCGGCTGGCTGCGCGAGGAGACCGACGTGTGCCGCTGCGAGGAGGTCCCGGCCGGCCGGATCCGCGAGGCCGCCCAGGAGCTCGGGGCGCGGGACGCCCGTACGGTCAAACTCCTTACCCGGGCCGGAATGGGCTGGTGCCAGGGCCGGATGTGCGGCCCGGCGGTGGCCGCGCTGGCCGGTGAGGCCCCCGCCCCCGACCGGCGCCCGCTGTCCTGCCCGGTCCCGCTCCGCCACCTCGCCGCCCTGCCCCCGTCGAAGCCCGCCCCGCCGGGTCCCTGAGCGGCCGGTGCTCCGCAGATTTTCCTCCGCCAACCCCTGTCCGGCCTCTTGTGGCCGATCCACGCCCATTAGTAAAATGTCACACACCACACTAGGGAGTCCTTCCATGGCCGACGCGCCCACCCCCGCACCCTCCACCGCCCCCGACACCCGCACCCGCCCCTGGCACGGCATCATGGTCGCCACCGCCCTGCCCCTGCGCGCGGACCTCTCCGTCGACTACGACGCCTACGCCGAACACGTGTCCTGGCTGATCGCCAACGGCTGCGACGGCGTCGTCCCCAACGGCTCCCTCGGCGAGTACCAGACCCTCACCGACGAGGAGCGGGCCCGCGTGGTGCGCACCGCCGTCGAGGCCGCCGGCGACGGCGCCCGCGTCATGCCCGGCGTGGCGGCGTACGGCAGCGCCGAGGCCCGCCGCTGGGCCGACCAGGCCGCCGAGGCCGGTGCCGGCTCCGTCCTGCTCCTGCCCCCCAACGCCTTCCGCGCCGACGAGGAGACCGTCCGCGCCCACTACGCGGAGGTCGCCCGGGCCGGCCTGCCGGTCGTCGCGTACAACAACCCGTACGACACCAAGGTGGACCTGACCCCCTCCCTCCTCGCGCGCCTGCACGCCGACGGCAGCATCGTCGCCGTCAAGGAGTTCAGCGGGGACGTCCGCCGCGCCTACGAGATCGCCGAACTCGCCCCGGGCCTCGACCTGCTCATCGGCGCCGACGACGTCCTCCTCGAACTGGCCCTCGCCGGTGCCGTCGGCTGGATCGCCGGCTACCCCAACGCCCTGCCCCGTTCCTGCGCCACCCTCTACCGGGCCGCCGTCGCGGGCGACGTCGCCACCGCCCTGCCGCTCTACAAGTCCCTGCACTCGCTGCTGCGCTGGGACTCCAAGACGGAGTTCGTCCAGGCCATCAAGCTGTCCATGGACCTGGCCGGCCGCCCCGGCGGCGCCACCCGCCCCCCGCGCTTCCCGCTCACCGGGGAGACCGAGGCCGCCGTGCGCGCCGCCACCGAGAAGGCCCTCGCCGAGGGCCTCAACTAGTCCTGACAGCAGTCAGAGGACAGCACGAACCAGCGACCGGCCGGAGGGGCGACCTGATGCGCACACGCCACGTCTACCACGCGGTGGACTCCCACACCGAGGGCATGCCGACCCGGGTGATCACCGGGGGAGTCGGGGTGATCCCCGGTGCCACCATGGCGGACAAGCGGCTCCACTTCATGGAGCACACGGACCACGTCCGCACGCTCCTCATGTACGAACCGCGCGGCCACGCCGCGATGAGCGGTGCCATCCTGCAGCCGCCCACCCGGCCCGACGCCGACTTCGGGGTGCTCTACATCGAGGTGTCGGGTCTGCTGCCGATGTGCGGGCACGGCACCATCGGGGTGGCCACGGTCCTGGTCGAGACCGGGATGGTCCCGGTCGTCGAGCCGGTCACCACGGTCCGGCTCGACACGCCGGCCGGGCTGGTGAGCGTGGACGTACGGGTCGAGGACGGCGCGGCCACCGCCGTCACCCTCACCAACGTCCCTTCCTTCTGCGTCGGCCTCGACCTGAAGGCCGAGGTCCCCGGCTTCGGGACCGTCACCTACGACCTCGCCTACGGCGGGAACTTCTACGCCTTCGTCGAACTGGACTCCCTCGGGCTGCCCTTCGACCGGGCCCGCAAGGAAGACCTGATCGCCGCCGGACTCGCGGTCATGGAGGCGGTCAACAGCTCCCCGGACCGGCCCGTCCACCCCGAGAACCCCTCCATCTCCGGCGTCAAGCACGTCTACCTCGCCGCCCCCGGCTCCGACGCCCGCCGCTCCCGGCACGCCATGGCCATCCACCCCGGCTGGTTCGACCGCTCGCCCTGCGGCACGGGGACCAGCGCGCGCATGGCCCAGCTGCACGCGCGGGGCCTGCTGCCCCTCCACACCGACTTCGTCAACGAGTCCTTCATCGGCACCGAGTTCACCGGCCGCCTGGTCGGGGAGACCACCGTCGGCGGCCGCCCCGCCGTCGTGCCCACGGTCACCGGCCGGGCCTGGATCACCGGGACCGCCCAGTACTTCCTCGACCCGTCCGACCCCTTCCCCGGAGGGTTCCTGCTGTGACCGCCCCGACCACCGTCCGCACGGTGGACTACCACACCGCCGGCGAGCCCTTCCGGATCGTCGCCGAAGGCCTGCCGCCGGCCCCCGGAGACACCGTCGCCGAGCGCTGCGCCACCGCCATCGGCCCGGGCGGCTCAGGGACCGCGCCGCGGCGGGGCGCGCTGGACGACGTACGGCGCCTGCTGGTCCAGGAGCCGCGCGGGCACGCCGGCATGTACGGCGGCTTCGTGGTGCCCCCGGACGACGACGGGGCCCATTTCGGGGTGCTGTTCTGGCACAAGGACGGCTACTCCACCGCCTGCGGTCACGGCACCATGGCCCTCGGCGCCTGGGCCGTGGACTCCGGGCGGGTGGCGGCCCCCGACGACGGGGACGTCCAGGTGCGGATCGACGTCCCTTCGGGCCGGGTCGCCGCCACCGTCCACCGGGGCGGCGGCCGCACCACCGGGGTCACCTTCCGCAACGTCCCGGCCCGGGTGGGCGCCCGCAAGGTCCCGGTGGCCACCACGCTGGGCATCGCCGAGGTGGACATCGCGCACGCCGGGGCCTGCTACGCCTCGGTCGCCGCCCGGGACCTCGGCCTGGAGGTGACCCGCGCCGCGCTGCCCGAACTGGTCCGGGCCGGACGGGAGATCCGGGCGGCCCTCGCCACCCACCCGGCGACCTGGCACCCGGACGGCCCGCTGCTCTCCGGCGTCTACGGGGTGATCCTCCACGAGGAACTGCCCGACACCCCGTTCGGGCCGCACCAGCGCAACGTCACCGTGTTCGCCGACGGGCAGGTCGACCGCTCGCCCTGCGGCTCCGGCACCTCCGCCCGGCTCGCGCTGCTGGCGGAGGACGGCCGGCTGGGGCCGGGGGAGGACCTGCTGCACGAGTCGGTGACGGGCACGGTGTTCACCGGCCGGATCTTCGAGGACGGGGTCACCGAGGTCACCGGCAGTGCCTACCGCACGGGAGAGCACCTCTTCACCGCCGACCCGTACGACGCCCTCGGCGCGGGCTTCCTGCTGTGACGGGCCCGCTCCGGCTGGACGCCGCGGAGACGGCCGGCCTGATCACCACCGCGCAGGCGGCCGACGCCCTGGCCGGCGCCCTGCGCGCCGGCCTGGACCCGGAGGCCTGCCCGCAGCGCACCGGCGTGGCCGTGCCCGGCGGCGAACTGCTGCTCATGCCGGCCGCGTCGGGCGCGTACGCCGGGGTGAAGATCGCCGGGGTGGCCCCCGGCAACCCGGCGCGCGGACTGCCCCGGATCACCGGCAGCCACCTCCTCCTGGACGGGCCCACCCTGCGCCCGCTGGCCCTCCTGGACGGCGCCGCCCTGACAGCCCTGCGCACCCCGGCGGTCTCCGTCCTGGCCCTGCGGTACCTCACCGCGCCCGGGCGCCCGCTGCGGCTGGTGCTCTTCGGCTCCGGCCCGCAGGCGTACGGCCACCTCGAAGCGGTGCTGGAGCTGCGGGAGCTGACGGAGGCGGTGGTCGTCGCCCGCGACCCCGGGCGCGCCGGGGAGCTGGCCGCACACGCCCGGGCCCTGGGCGTCCCGGCCCGCACCGGCACGCCGCAGGACGTGGCCGGCGCGGACCTGGTGCTGTGCTGCACCACCGCCCGCGAGCCGCTCTTCGACGGGCGGCTGGTGGCCCCGGGGGCGGTGGTCGTCGCCGTCGGCTCGCACGAGCCGGACGCCCGGGAGACCGACACCGCCCTCGTGCGACGCGCGGCGGTGTACGTGGAGTCGCGTGCGGCGGCGCTGCGCGAGGCGGGGGACCTGCTGATCCCGGAGGCCGAGGGGGCGATCGGTCCCGGTCATATCCACGGCACCCTGGCCGACCTGGTCGCGGGCCGCAATGTGCCGGGAGCGCAGCCGGGTTGTCCCCAGCTCTTCAAGAGCGTGGGCATGGCCTGGGAAGATCTTGCCGTCGCCGTGGCGATCTACCACGCGACCGGAGCGAACGGCGAAACGTGACATTGTACGCTGTTCCTCTGCACGTCGGTGGTGTGCGGGGTCTCGGAGGAAGAGCAATGGGTGACCTGAAGCAGCACAGTCTCATCAAGGCCCAGGAGCGGCTGCGCGACCAGGTCGGCCATGCCCTCCGGGCCGCCCTGATAGCGGGCGAACTGCGCCCGGGCAGCGTCTACTCGGCGCCGGGCCTCGCCGCCGAGCTCGGCGTGTCGGCCACGCCCGTGCGCGAGGCGATGCTGGACCTGGCCCGCGAGGGCCTGGTGGAGCCGGTCCGCAACAAGGGCTTCCGGATCACCGAGGTCAGCGAGCGCGACCTGGACCAGTACACCGAGCTGCGCACGATGATCGAGGTCCCGACCATCGGCCGGATCACCCGGATGGCGACGCGCGAGCAGCTGGAGGAGCTGCGCCCGATCGCGGAGGAGATCGTCAGCAGCGCCCGCGAGCACAACCTCATCGGGTACCTGGAGGCGGACCGCCGCTTCCACCTCAGCCTCCTCGCCCTGGCGGGCAACGACCGCCTGGTCGAGACGGTCGGCGACCTCCGCAAGCGCTCGCGCCTCTACGGGCTCACCGGCCTGGACGAGGCCGGCAAGCTGGTCTCCTCCGCCGAGGAGCACCTGGAGCTGCTGGACCTGATGCTGACCGGCGACGCGGAGGCGGCCGAGGCCTGTATGCAGCGCCACCTCGGCCACGTGCGTTCCCTGTGGGCCCAGGGCCGTGACGAACCGGTCGGCCGCCCTCAGGGCGGCCTGGGCGCGGGCCTCCAGGGGTAGGTCCGGCAGGTCCGCAGGGGCCCCCGCGCGCCCTCCGAAGCCGCCCGGCAACCGCCCGGCGGCTTCGGCGCGTTCCGGGCCCGGCCGCCGACGGGCCGCCCAAGTGCCGTGCGGGGTAGGCGATTTGGACACGGCTGGATAACAGCGGTGACAAGGGGTTGTCAGTACAATTTCACATTACTATGTTACCGGTCACACCCTAAAGCGCGGCCCTTCACTGGAGTGACCCATGACCAAGCGCACCCAACTCGCCCTCGCCACCGCCCTGGTGGCGACGCTCGCACTCGGCGCCTCGGGCTGCTCCGACCCCAAGAAGGGCTCCGAGGGCCACGGAGCCTCCAACCCCGCCGCCGCCAACGACGGCAAGACCCTCGGCGGCACCCCCGTGAAGGGCGGCACCCTCACCGTCCTGTCCAACCAGGACTTCTCCCACCTCGACCCGGCCCGCAACTGGGTCATGCCGGCCATGGACTTCGGCACCCGACTGCTCTACCGCACGCTCGTCACCTTCAAGGCCGAGCCCGGAAAGGCCGGCAGTGAGCTCGTCCCCGACCTCGCCACCGACCTCGGCACCCCCTCCAACGGCGGCCGCACCTGGACCTTCACCCTCAAGGAGGGCCTGAAGTACGAGGACGGCACGCCCATCAAGGCGCAGGACGTCAAGTACAACGTCGAGCGCTCCTTCGCCCCCGACCTCACCGGCGGCCCCGACTACGCCGCCCAGTACCTGGCCGGCACCGAGGGCTACAAGGGCCCGCTCCAGGGGCAGCACCTCGACTCCGTCAAGACCCCCGACGACCGCACGATCGTCTTCGAACTCAAGCGCCCCGTCGCCGAGTTCTCCCAGACCGCCACCCTCCCCACCTTCTCGCCGGTGCCCCAGTCCCAGGAGAAGGGCACCCAGTACGACGCCCGCCCGTTCTCCTCCGGCCCGTACAAGATCGAGACGTACGACCGGGACAAGAAGCTGGTCCTCGTCCGCAACGAGCACTGGGACCCGAAGACCGACTCCGTCCGCAAGGCCTACCCGGACCGGTTCGTCGTCGTCATGGGCCTCAAGGGCGGCCAGATCGACGACCGCATCATCGCCGGCGAGGGCGCCGACGCCTCCGCCATCGAGTACTTCAACATGCGCCCCGAGAGCGCCCCGAAGGTCCTGCCCAAGCCCGAGGTCAAGTCCCGGCTGCTCGCCGAGTCCCAGGGCTGTACGGTCATGCTCCACCTGAACAACGCCCGCCCGCCCTTCAACGACCCCAAGGTCCGCGAGGCCATGCAGTACGCGGTCGACAAGGAGGCGGTCATCACCGCCGGCGGCGGCCCCGCCCTCAACGAGGTCGCCACCGCCTACCTGCCCCCCGCCCTCTCCGGCGGCAAGCAGGCCGACACCCTGAAGATCCCCGCCTCCGGCGACCCCGCCAAGGCCAAGGAGCTGCTCAAGGCGGCCGGCAAGGAGCACCTGAAGGTCTCCCTCACCGTCTCCACCGGCGACAAGGCCAAGGCGGAGGCCCTCCAGCAGGGCCTGGCCCGGGCCGGCGTCGAGGTCGTCATCGACACCGTCGACCCCGGCGCGTACTACGACGTCATCGGCGACCTCTCCACCACCCCCGACATGACCTACACCGGCTGGTGCCCCGACTACCCCTCCGGCTCCACCTGGATGCCCTTCGTCTTCGACGGACGCACCATCAAGGACAAGGGCAACCAGGGCAACTACTCCCAGTTCCGCGACGACGCCACCATGAAGCGGATCGACGAGATCAACGCCATGGCCGACGCCAAGCAGGCCAACCAGGCCTGGATCGACCTCGACGCCGAGATCATGAAGAAGTCCCCGGCCATCCCGATCCTCCTGGAGCGCAAGCCGCTGCTCGTCGGCCCCAACATCGCCGGCGCCTACGGCCACCCCGTGTGGACCGGCACCGTCGACTACGGGACCGTCGGCCTCAAGGACCCCTCGAAGAGCCAGGGCTGAGGAAGCCGGGACCGGAAGACACCATGACCACCACCGCACCCGGCGCCGCCCCCGAGGCGGCCCCGGCCGGGGCGCAGGCCAAGGACGTCCCCCCGGGCAGCAGCCCCTGGCAGCTCGCCCGGCGGGAACTGCGCCGCCGCCCCGCCGTCCGCGTCAGCCTCGTCGTCGTCCTCCTCTTCGTCCTGATGGCCCTGACCGCCCCCTGGCTGGGCGCGCTCGGCGGCTGGTCCCCCGAAGAGTTCGACAAGGCCGCCATCGACCCCTACCTCGGCGGCCAGCCGCTCGGCTCCCTCGGCGGGATCAGCCCCGAGCACTGGCTCGGCGTCGAACCCGTCACCGGCCGCGACCTGTTCGCCCGCGTCGTCCACGGCGCGCAGGTCTCCCTGCTGATCGCCTTCGCCGCCACCGCCATCGTCGTCCTCACCGGCACCGCCGCGGGCATCGCGGCCGGCTACTTCGGCGGCCGCATCGACGCCGTCCTGTCCCGCCTCATGGACCTCACCATGTCCTTCCCCTCCCTCATCTTCATGATCGCGATGCTCTCGGTGGCCAAGGACGTCAACCGGATCGTGCTGATGACCTCCGTCATCGGGCTCTTCGGCTGGCCCGGCGTCGCCCGCGTCGTCCGCGGCCAGACCCTCTCCCTCAAACACCGCGAGTACGTCGACGCGGCCCGCGTCGGCGGATCCGGAGCCTGGCGGATCCTCACCCGGGACATCCTCCCCGGCGTCTCGGGCCCCGTCATCGCCTACACCACCCTGCTGATCCCCGGCATGATCAGCACCGAGGCCGCCCTCAGCTACCTCGGCGTCGGCGTGCGCCCGCCCACCCCCTCCTGGGGCCAGATGATCGCCGAGTCCGTGGCCTTCTACGAGACCGACCCCATGTACTTCGTCATCCCGAGCGTCTTCCTCTTCCTCGCCGTCCTCGCCTTCACCCTGCTCGGCGACGCACTGCGCGACATCCTCGACCCGAGGGGCGGCCGCAGTTGATCCTCTACCTCCTGCGCCGGCTGCTCGCCCTGGCCGGCGTGCTCCTCGCCATCGCCGCCGTCACCTTCCTCATCTTCTACGTCCTGCCCACCGACCCGGCCGCCGCGGCCTGCGGCAAGACCTGCAGCCCCGAACGGCTGGCCGACGTACGCGAGTACCTCGGCCTCGACCAGCCGGTGTGGCGCCAGTTCGGCGACTTCCTCACCGGCATCTTCACCGGGCGCACCCTCGGCTCCGGCCAGTACGCCGTCCAGTGCGACTTCCCCTGCCTGGGCTACTCGTACGAGAACTCGCTGCCCGTCTGGGACCTGCTCATGGACCGGCTCCCGGTCTCCGCCTCCCTCGCCTTCGGCGCCGCCGTGCTGTGGCTGCTGCTCGGCCTGGGCGCCGGGGTCACCGCCGCCCTGCGCAAGGACACCGCCACCGACAAGGCCCTGATGGTCGGCGCGGTCGCCGCCGCCTCCCTGCCCGTCTACTTCACCTCCGTCATGCTCATCTGGGGGGTGATCCGCATCGCCGGGCTGCTGCCCTACCCCAGCTACCACGAACTCACCTCCGACCCGCTCGGCTGGGCCGGAAACCTGCTGCTGCCCTGGACCGCGCTCGCCCTGCTCTACGCCGCCATGTACGCCCGCCAGAGCCGCGGCTCGATGATCGAGGCGATGGCCGAGCCGTACATCCGCACCGCCCGCGCCAAGGGCATGCCCGAGCGGACCGTCGTCGTCAAGCACGGGCTGCGCTCCGGCATGACCCCGATCCTCACCATCTTCGGCATGGACCTCGGCGGCCTGCTCGCCGGAGCCGTCATCACCGAGTCCATCTTCGGACTGCCCGGCATCGGCCGGCTGTTCTACGGGGCGCTCGTCAGCTCCGACCAGCCCGTGGTCCTGGGGGTCACCCTGCTCGCCGCCTTCTTCATCGTCGTCGCGAACCTCGTCGTCGACCTCCTGTACGCCGTCATCGACCCGAGGGTGAGGTACTGATGACCGCCCCCGCCGCACCCCTCCTCGAAGTGCGCGACCTCAGCGTCACGTTCAGCACCCCGCGCGGCACCGTACGGGCCGTGGACTCCCTCGGCTTCACCGTCGAGGCCGGACGCACCCTCGGCATCGTCGGCGAGTCCGGCTCCGGCAAGTCCGTCACCTCCCTCGCCGTGATGGGCCTCCACCGGGCCGGCGCCGAGGTCAAGGGGTCCGTCACCCTCGCGGGACAGGAGCTCACCGGGCTTCCCGAGAAGCAGCTCGCCAAGGTCCGCGGCCGCAAGATGGCCATGATCTTCCAGGACCCGCTGTCCAGCCTGCACCCCTACTACACGGTCGGCGAGCAGATCGCCGAGCACTTCCGGGTGCACTTCCGGGCCGGCCGGGCCGCCGCGCGCAAGCGGGCCGTCGACATGCTCGGCGAGGTCGGCATCCCCGAACCCGCCCGCCGCGCGGGGGAGTACCCGCACCAGTTCTCCGGCGGCATGCGCCAGCGCGCGATGATCGCCATGGCCCTGGCCTGCGAACCCGACCTCCTCATCGCCGACGAACCCACCACCGCCCTCGACGTCACCGTCCAGGCGCAGATCCTGGAGCTGATCGCCCGCCTCCAGCAGGAACGCGGCCTCGGCGTCGTGATGATCACCCACGACCTGGGGGTGGTGGCCCGGGTCGCCCACGAGGTGCTGGTCATGTACGGCGGCCGGGCCGCCGAACAGGCCCCGGCCGACGCCCTGTTCGCCGACCCCGCCCACCCCTACACCCGGGGCCTGCTCGACTCGCTGCCCCGCCTCGACAGTGCGGACGACGTCCCGCTGCCCTCCATCCCCGGCTCCCCGCCGTCCCTGCTCAACCCGGCGCCCGGCTGCGCCTTCGCCCCCCGGTGCGCGGTGGCAGCCGCGGCCCCGGCCGGGGACGCGGCGCGCTGCACGGGAGAGCGGCCCGAACCGCGCCCGTACGGCTCGCCGGACCGGCTGGCCGCCTGCCACTTCGCCGGCGCCCGGCCCGCTTCCGCCGCCGCTGCCGCCCCTGCCCCGGAGGTGTCCCGATGACGGCCCCGGCCACCCGCCCGAACCCCGCCGCGGAGCGGGACGGGCCACCCTCCGCCCCGCTGCTGCGGGTCCGCGACCTGACGATGACCTTCCCCGGCAGGCGCACCCTGACCGGGCGCCGCTCGGCGCCCGTGCGGGCCGTCGACGGGGTCTCGTTCGACCTGGAGGCCGGGCAGACCCTCGGCCTGGTCGGCGAGTCCGGCTGCGGCAAGTCCACCACCGGCCGGATGCTGGTCCGGCTGCTGGAACCCACCTCCGGCAGCGTCGAGTTCGAGGGCCGGGACATCAGCCAGCTCTCCCAGGGCGCCCTGCGGCCCCTGCGCAGGAACATCCAGATGGTCTTCCAGGACCCGCACTCCTCCCTCAACCCCCGCCAGACCGTGGCCCGGATCATCTCCGACCCGCTGCTGGTGCAGGGCTGGAGCGCGGCCGACGCCCGGCGCCGGGCCGCCGAGCTGATGGAGCTGACCGGGCTGATCCCCGAGCACATCGACCGCTACCCGCACGAGTTCTCCGGCGGCCAGGCCCAGCGCATCGGCATCGCCCGCTCGCTGGCCACCAGCCCCCGGCTGGTGATCGCCGACGAGCCGGTCTCCGCCCTCGACGTCTCCGTGCAGGCACAGATCGTCAACCTGATGGAGCGGCTGCGCACCGAACTGGGCCTGGCCTACGTGTTCATCGCGCACGACCTGTCGGTGGTCAAGCGGGTCAGTGACCGGGTCGCGGTGATGTACCTCGGCCGGATCGTGGAGATCGGGGACAAGAAGTCCCTCTACGAGAACCCGCAACACCCGTACACCCGGGCGCTGCTGTCCGCCGTCCCACTGCCCGACCCGGCGGCGGAACGGCGGCGCGAGCGGATCGTGCTGCTCGGCGACCCGCCGAGCCCGGCCGCCCCGCCCCCGGGCTGCACCTTCCATCCTCGCTGCCCCAAGGCGCAGGAGATCTGCCGCACCGAGCGGCCGGTGCTGCAGCTCGCCGCCTCACGAGAGGTGGCCTGTCACTTCCCGGGTGACTGACGGGGATCACGGGAAGGAGGGAGGGCCCCGCGGACAATGGCGTCCGCGGGGCCCTTCTGAGGTCCGGGGGTTCTTAGACGTCATCTCATTTGGCCAGTCTTCGGTAGCAGATGAGGGTGCAGGCGATGCTGGTGAAGGCGAGGAAGTGGTCGGCTTTGCGTTCGTAGCGG
>NZ_JBEZWL010000068.1:0-39002 GCF_040648015.1 Streptomyces sp. NPDC029216
GCGCCGGGGCCGGAGCCGCCTCGGCCCCCGCCTTCCGCCCGGCCAGGGCCACGGCCGGGGCGCAGCCCGGTGAGGAGGTGAGGGCGGCGCTGGCGGCGCTGGCCCTGCGGGTGGCCCCGGGGAGCGCGGCCACCGCCACCGACAGCCTCGGCGGCACCCATCTGGCCGCCTATGCGGTGGGCGGCGGGCAGGTGCTTGCCCTGGCCACCCCCGGCCGGGCCCCAGGCGACCACACCATCGCCTCGGTCGGCGCCGTCCTGCTGACCCTGCTCACGGCCGGCGGCCCCGCCGGCGCGGAGGCGGCCGCGCTGACCCGTCTCCTGCTGGACGGCGACCCGGCCGCCGCCCTCACCCCCGGCCCCTGGTACGCCGTCCACGCCCGGGGCGGCGGGGACCCGCAGGCCCTGGCGGCGGCGCTGGGCACCGTACTGCTGGACCCGCGCGGAGACGGCGTACGCCTCCTCACCGACCGGGACCCCGGCCCGCAGCCCGGCTGGCGCCTCGGGGTCAGCGCCCCGGCCGCACCGGACGCCCTGCCCGCCGCCGAGGCCCAGGCCCGCCGCGCCCTGGCCCGCGCCGAGGCGTCCCGCACCCCCCTGGCCCGCCACAGCGACCCCGGCATCACGGGCCTGGTCGGCGAAGCGGAGGCCCGCGCCCACGCCGAAGCCCTCCTCGCCCCGCTCTCCCCCGCCCTCCGGGAGACCCTGCGCGCCTGGCTGGCCCACCACGGCAGCTGGGACCGCAGCGCGGCGGCACTCGGCGTCCACCGGAACACGGTCCGCCAGCGCATCACCCGTTGCGCGGCCCTGCTGGGCGACGCCGACCTGGACGACGCGGACACCCGGATGGAGCTGTGGTTCGCCCTGCGGTGGATCAGTCCGGCACCGGATCGGCCATCCGAGCCCCTCGGCTGACGGCGATCCGGTGCACGTCCCGCAGCGACTCGGCCATGCGGCGGCCGAGGTAGCGCAGCTGGGCGGCGGTGGCCCCGTAGTCGCCGAGCATGTCGTCGGCGTGGCCGAGGAGTTCGACGGCCATGCCGAGCTGGACGCGCTCCATGTCGTCCGCGACGCGGGAGAGGTACCCCTGCCCGTCGGTGGCGAGGAAGCACGGCTTCCCGTCCGCGGTGACCCACGGCAGCAGCCGCCCCTGTTCGTGCCCCATTTTCGGCCCCTTCGTTGTGTAGCTATCCGCTCACACAGTGAGACCGCCAGCGGTAGGCTCGCCAGGGCAATCAGCGTGACTTCGACCCCGTCACACGGGAGTTGACGATGAGCAACATCTATGGGGACTGGTTGCGGTCCCAGCGGAAGGCCGCGGGTCTGACGCAGCAACAGCTGGCCGACGACGCCGTGATGACCCGCAGCCACATCGCCCACATCGAGGCGGGTCGCCGGATCCCGTCCCACGACGACGCGGTCCGACTCGACCGAGCTCTAGGCACCGGCGACGTACTGAGCAGCTTCCTGCCGCAGGACGAAATTCCGGTCGCCGAATATTTCGAACCTGCTCGACTCCTCGAACAACAGGCGACGGAAATCCACGAGTTCGCCCTGTCGTACGTGCCGGGCATTCTTCAGACCGAGGCGTACGCTCGCGCCGTTCTCGGCGCGAGCGTCCCTCCCAGGAGCGACGAAGAACGTGACAGGGACGTTGTCACGCGACTCGAACGCTCGAAGATCCTCGACAATCCCGTCACGCCCACGGTGTGGGCGTTGATCGACGAGGCCGTACTGCGGCGCCCCGTCGGGGGGCACAAGGTGATGGCCGAACAGATCCAGCACATCGTGAACCTGACAGAGCGGGGACGCATACGCACGCACGTCCTCCCGATCAGCCTCGGACTGTACCCACTGCTGGAAGGCATGCTCTCGCTGATGTGGTTCGAGGATCAGCCTCCGGCCGCCTACACCGAGGGTCTCTCCGTGGGTAAGGTGCAGGACTCTCCTGTCGCGGTTCAACGCCTACAGGCCAGATACGCTCAGGCGTTGGGGGATGCACTCCCACAACGGGAGTCGCTGGCGTTCATGAGAGCAATCGGGAAGGAGCACGAGCAGCATGGGTGAGCACACCATCCGAGACGGCTCAACACTGAGCGGCTGGCGCAAGTCCTCGTACAGCGGAGACGAGAACGGCAGCTGCCTGGAGGTCCTGGACGGGCATACCCCCGTCGTGCCCGTCCGGGACTCCAAGGACCCCGCCGGGCCCGCCCTGCTGATCCCCGCCGCCGCCTGGGTCTCCTTCGTGAACTCCCTCAAGTAGGGCCCGTCACCGGGCCGGCGTCAGCGTGCACCGCCCGTCCTCGCACGAGCGGCGCAGGCGGCCCCTGGACAGGGTCTGCATCAGGCCGACCGCCCAGCACATCGGGCAGCCGCGCAGGGCGAGCAGGCCGGCCGGCAACAGGGCCAGGCTGACCGGCCACGCGTACGGCAACAGGACGACGGCCAGCACCAGCGAGCCGAAGCCCAGCACACCGCGCACCAGGTGCCGCGGCAGGGAGGCGCTGGCGAAGTCACGGCCGTCAGTCTTCGTCACGGGCATCGTTTCCTCCGGTTCCGGTCGGGGTCAGGAGTGCGTGCCGGACCGTCGCGCGGGCCCGGTGGAGGCGGGACTTCATCGCCGCCGTGCTGAGGCCCAGCGCGTCGGCGACCATCCGTCCGCTGTGGCCCTGGATGTCCCGCATGATGAGCACCCGCCGCTGGTCGGGCGGCAGGGCCGCGACCGCCGCCGCCACCCTGCCCGCCTCCAGGCGCCGCAGCGCCTCGTCCTCGGCCGAGTCCACGGCGGTGTCCGGGACCGGGGGGTGCTCCCGGTCGCGGACGACGGCCCGGGCGCGCCGCAGGCACTCGTTGCGGACGATGCGGAACATCCACGAGGCCAGCGCGCCGGAGGCCCGCAGCATGCCGATCTTGCGGTACAGGATGATCAGGGCCTCCTGCGCCGCGTCCTCGGCGTCCTCCGGTGTCGCGCACAGGGAGTGGGCGAAGCGCCGCACGTTCGGGTGCGAGCCCGACACCAGCGCGGTGATCGAGGCGACGTCACCCCCCTGCGCGGCGAGGATCAGCCGTTCGCCGGGCCAGGCCGTCTCAGCCACGTGCGCCGCGCTTGCGCTTGAGGGCGAACACGCACGTGCAGAGCAGCACCGCGCCGACGGCGATTGCGATACCGATGACCATGACGACCTCCATGTCGACGTCCTGTCGTGCACCGACGTCCGTCGGTACGGGGATAAGAGGCGCGGGCGGCCCGAAAGGATTCAGCGGGGGAGGGCCGACTCTGGACAGGATCGACAACCCGCCGGTAACTTAGGTATGAGCAAGCGCTTAGACATAAGCGGCGTCGCGCCGCCACCGAGAGGAGCCGGCCGTGCGCCGTACCGTTTTCAACGAGGACCACGAGGCGTTCCGCGAGACCCTCCGCGCCTTCATCGAGGCCGAGGTCGTCCCGGTCTACGACGACTGGTTCCAGGCCGGCCAGGCGCCGCGCGACTTCTACTACAAGCTCGGCGAGCTGGGCATCTTCGGCATCAACGTCCCCGAGGAGTTCGGCGGCGCGGGCCTGGACACCCACAAGTTCGAGGCCGTCCTGTACGAAGAGACCTCCCGCGCGGGCGTCAACTTCGGCGGTTCCGGCGTGCACGTGCTGCTCGCCCTGCCCTACATCAAGATGCTCGCCACCGACGAGCAGAAGAAGCGCTACCTCCCGAAGTTCGTCTCCGGTGAGGAGATGTGGGCCCTCGCGATGACCGAGCCGGGCACCGGCTCCGACGTCGCGGGCATGAAGACCACCGCCAAGCTCTCCGAGGACGGCACGCACTACGTCCTCAACGGCTCCAAGACCTTCATCACCGGTGGCGTCCACGCCGACCGCGTGATCGTCTGCGCCCGCACCTCCGCCCCCGGCGAGCAGGACCGCCGCTTCGGCATCTCCCTCTTCGCCGTGGACACCAAGTCCGAGGGCTACTCCATCGGCCGCAAGCTGGACAAGCTCGGCCTGCGCACCTCCGACACCGCCGAGCTGGCGTTCGTCGACGTGAAGGTGCCGGTCGAGGACCTGCTCGGCGAGGAGAACAAGGGCTTCTACTACCTCGGCGCCAACCTGCCGTCCGAGCGCTGGGGCATCGCCTTCGGTGCGTACGCGCAGGCCAAGGCCGCCGTCCGGTTCGCGCAGCAGTACGTGACCGACCGCACCGTCTTCGGCAAGCCGGTCGCGCACTTCCAGAACACCAAGTTCGAACTGGCCTCCTGCCAGGCCGAGGTGGACGCCGCCGAGGCCGTCGCCGACCGCGCCCTGGAGGCCCTGGACGCCGGCGAGCTGACCCCGGCCGAGGCCGCGTCCGCGAAGCTGTTCTGCACCGAGGTCGCGCACCGCGTCATCGACAAGTGCCTCCAGCTGCACGGCGGCTACGGCTACATGAACGAGTACCCGATCGCCCGCCTGTACGCCGACAACCGCGTGAACCGCATCTACGGCGGCACCAGCGAGGTCATGAAGTCGATCATCGCGAAGTCGATGGGGCTGTAAGTCCCCTTGAACGAGGCGCTCTCCGGACTCCTCGATCTGCTCGACCTGGAGCAGATCGAGGAGAACATCTTCCGCGGGACCAGCCGCCCTTCGCTGGTCCCCCGCGTCTTCGGCGGACAGGTCGCGGCCCAGGCGCTGGTCGCGGCCGGCCGCACCGTGCCCGAGGACCGTACGGCGCACTCGCTCCACTCGTACTTCCTGCGTACGGGCGACCCGGGCGCGCCCATCGTCTACACGGTCGACCGGATCCGCGACGGGCGCTCCTTCACCACGCGGCGGGTCGTCGCCGTGCAGCACGGGCAGCCGATCTTCCACCTGTCGGCCTCCTTCCAGGTGTACGAGGAGGGCCTCGACCACCAGGTCCCGATGCCCTCCGCGCCCGACCCGGAGAGCCTGCCGACGGCCGCCGAGGCCCTGCCGGCCTACCGGGAGCTGTTCCGGGACCCGGGCACGGTGGAGCGGCTGCTGGAGGCGCGCGGCGCGGTGGACCTGCGGTACGCGACGACGCCGCCGTGGGGGTCGATCGGCGAGCCGGTGGAGCCGCGCTCGCAGGTGTGGTTCCGTACGGCCGGCAAGCTCGACAGCGCCGACCCGCTGCTGCACACGTGCCTGGCCACGTACGTCTCGGACATGACCCTGCTGGACTCGGTGCTGCTCGCGCACGGGCGCGGCGGCTGGGCGGTGGGGGACGTGGTCGGGGCCTCGCTGGACCACGCGATGTGGTTCCACCGGCCGCTGCGGGCGGACGAGTGGCTGCTGTACGACCAGGACTCGCCGACGTCGCACGGCGGGCGGGGGCTGGGACAGGCCCGCATCTGGACCCAGGACGGCCGGCTGGCGGTCACCGTGATCCAGGAGGGCGTGGTCCGCGTACCGCGCCCGTAGCCTCGAACACCGGCGGGGCCGTGGAGGCCCCGCCGGCCGGGGGCACCCGGCTCCTACCGGAGCCCGGCCGCCGCCAGGAGGTACGCCACCATCGGGTCGTAGAAGCGCGGGTCGCGCACGTGGTCGTCCAGGGGCACCGCCACCTGGAGGGTCCCCTCCGCCTCCGCGAGGAACAGCGCCGGGTCGTTGCAGTCCGCGTAGCCCACCGCGTCCAGCCCCCGCTGCGCCGCGCACCCCGCCCAGCCGTGGTCGGCGACGACCAGGTCCGGCTGCGGGCGTCCGTCGCCCGCCAGGGCGTCGAGGATGGCCGCCATCGGGGCCGGCGAGTGCGTGTGCCACAGCGTGGCGCCCCGCTCCAGGACCGCCACGTCGGCGAACTGCCACACCGAACCCTCGTCGGCGAAGAGCCCCGCCGGAATGCGGACGATCTCGCAGCCCGCGGCGCGCAGCGCGTCGGCCGTGGCCCGGTGGACGTCCAGCAGCCCGCCCGGGTGCCCGGTGGCGAACAGCACGCTCTGCCGGTCCAGCGCGGCCTTGTGCAGCCGGGCCGCCATCCGGTCGAGGCCCGCGACCGTCAGCTCCGGGTCGATGGTGTCCTGGCCGGCCCGGTGCGCCGGGTCGTCGACCACGCCGACGCGCTCCGCCATCACGGCCAGGACGTCCTGCTCGTCCGCCCAGCGGTCGCCCAGTTCCAGGCCGAGCCAGTAGTGCCGGTCGCCGTTGGCGAGCTTGCGGTAGTGGGACAGGTTGTTCTCGCGCGGGGTGGCCACCTGGCCGGCGATGCGGGTGCGCACCAGGTGGTCGACGAGTTCCGCTCGGCTCGGAGGGGTCGTTATGGGCTCTGTCGGCTTCGGCATGCGGTCCATTCTGCCGTCGCGCGGCCGGATCCGTCCGTTCCGCCAAGCCTCCCTCAAGCCGCGGAGCCGTTTCACCCCGACAGCGCCCCGAAGGCCCCGTTCGCGAGCCTGCGCAGCAGCGACTCCGTCGCCCCGCGGCTGGGCGCGCCCAGGTGCGGGGTGGAGTTCAGCAGGCCGAAGACCGCGTGCACGGCGACCCGTACCTCCGCCTCCCCGGCCTCGGGGTGCAGTTCCCGTACGACGGTGACCCACAGCTCGACGTACTGGCGCTGGAGCTGCCGTACGAGCTTGCGGTCCTCGTCCCGCAGCCGGTCGAGCTCCCGGTCGTGCAGGGTGATCAGCGCGCGGTCGTCCAGCGCGAAGTCGATGTGGCCCTCGACCAGGGAGGCGAGCAGTGCCTGCGGGTCGCCCGCGGCCTCCTCGACCCGGCGCCGGCCGCCGGTCAGCAGGCGTTCGCTGATCCCCACGAGCAGCTCGGCGAGCATCGCGTCCTTGCCGGCGAAGTGCCGGTAGAGGCCGGGGCCGCTGATGCCGACCGCGGCCCCTATCTCGTCCACGCCCACGCCGTGGAAGCCACGCTCCGCGAAAAGACGAGCGGCCTCGCGGAGGATCTGCTCGCGGCGGGTCGGGGTGGCAGCTCTGGTGCTCATGGGAATCCATTCTAGACAGGGCGGTTAGCGCTCGTTAACCTGTGACCCACACGCGTTAACGGTCATTAACACAGCACGTACGAGCAAGGGAGCTCGACCGATGCAGCAGGCACCAGTGCTGACGAGCGCCGCGGACCCGGCGTCCGACGCCTGGCGGACCAATGAGGCCGCCCACCGGGAGCTTTCCGAGGGCCTGCGCGCCCGGCTGGAAGCGGCCCGTCTCGGCGGCGGCGAAAAGGCCCGCGCCCGGCACACCGCGCGCGGCAAGCTCCTGCCCCGCGACCGCGTGGACACCCTCCTCGACCCCGGTTCCCCCTTCCTGGAGCTGGCCCCGCTGGCCGCCGAGGGGATGTACGGGGGCGCGGCGCCGGCCGCCGGCGTCATCGCGGGCATCGGCCGGGTCAGCGGCCGGGAGTGCGTGATCGTCGCCAACGACGCCACCGTCAAGGGCGGCACGTACTACCCGATGACGGTGAAGAAGCACCTGCGGGCGCAGGAGGTGGCGCTGGAGAACCGGCTCCCCTGCCTGTACCTCGTGGACTCGGGCGGCGCCTTCCTGCCCATGCAGGACGAGGTCTTCCCGGACCGGGAGCACTTCGGCCGCATCTTCTACAACCAGGCCCGTATGTCCGGCGCCGGCATCCCGCAGATCGCCGCCGTCCTCGGCTCCTGCACGGCGGGCGGCGCGTACGTCCCCGCGATGAGCGACGAGGCCGTCATCGTGCGCGGCCAGGGCACGATCTTCCTCGGCGGCCCGCCGCTGGTGAAGGCCGCCACCGGCGAGGTGGTCACGGCCGAGGAGCTCGGCGGCGGCGAGGTCCACTCCCGGACCTCCGGCGTCACCGACCACCTCGCGGAGGACGACGCGCACGCGCTGCGGATCGTCCGGAACATCGTGGCGACCCTGCCCGAGCGCGCGGCCCTGCCCTGGTCCGTCGAGCCGGCCGAGGAGCCGAAGGTGGACCCGTACGGCCTGTACGGCGCGGTCCCCGTCGACTCCCGCACTCCCTACGACGCCCGCGAGATCATCGCCCGGGTCGTGGACGGCTCCCGCTTCCAGGAGTTCAAGGCGGAGTTCGGGCAGACCCTGGTCACCGGCTTCGCCCGGATCCACGGCCACCCGGTCGGCATCATCGCCAACAACGGCATCCTCTTCTCCGAGTCCGCGCAGAAGGGCGCCCACTTCATCGAGCTGTGCGACCAGCGCGGCATCCCGCTCCTCTTCCTCCAGAACATCTCCGGCTTCATGGTCGGCCGCGACTACGAGGCCGGCGGCATCGCCAAGCACGGCGCGAAGATGGTCACGGCCGTGGCCTGCGCCCGGGTCCCGAAGCTGACGGTGGTCGTCGGCGGTTCGTACGGCGCGGGCAACTACTCGATGTGCGGCCGGGCGTACTCGCCGCGCTTCCTGTGGATGTGGCCCAACGCCAAGATCTCCGTGATGGGCGGCGAGCAGGCCGCCTCCGTCCTGGCCACGGTCAAGCGGGACCAGATCGAGGGCGCGGGCCAGGAGTGGCCCGCCGAGGACGAGGAGGCCTTCAAGGCCCCGGTCCGCGCTCAGTACGAGGAGCAGGGCAACGCCTACTACGCCACGGCGCGGCTCTGGGACGACGGGGTCATCGACCCCCTGGAGACCCGGCAGGTGCTGGGGCTGGCCCTGACCGCGTGCGCGAACGCCCCGCTGGGCGAGCGCGGCTACGGCATCTTCCGCATGTGACCCGTGATTTGTGACGTGAGGACCTCACAGATGTTCAGCACTGTTCTGGTGGCGAACCGGGGCGAGATCGCCGTACGGGTCATCCGCACCCTGCGGGAGCTCGGGATCCGGTCCGTGGCCGTCTTCAGCGACGCCGACGCGGACGCGCGGCACGTACGGGAGGCCGACACGGCCGTCCGGATCGGCCCGGCGGCGGCCGCCGAGAGCTACCTGTCGGTGGAGAAGCTGCTCGACGCGGCCCGGCGCACGGGGGCCGAGGCCGTCCACCCGGGCTACGGCTTCCTCGCCGAGAACGCGGCCTTCGCGGCCGCCTGCGCGGAGGCGGGCCTGGCCTTCATCGGGCCGCCGGCCTCGGCGATCTCCCTGATGGGCGACAAGATCCGGGCCAAGGAGACCGTGAAGGCGGCCGGGGTCCCGGTCGTCCCCGGCTCCTCGGGGAGCGGTCTGTCGGACGCCGAACTCGTCGCGGCCGCCGAGGAGATCGGCATGCCGGTGCTGCTGAAGCCCTCGGCGGGCGGCGGCGGCAAGGGCATGCGGCTGGTCCGGGACGCGGGGCTGCTGGCCGACGAGATCGCGGCGGCGCGGCGCGAGGCCCGGTCCTCCTTCGGCGACGACACGCTGCTCGTGGAGCGGTGGGTGGACCGGCCCCGGCACATCGAGATCCAGGTGCTGGCCGACGCCCACGGGAACGTGGTGCACCTGGGCGAGCGCGAGTGCTCCCTCCAGCGGCGCCACCAGAAGGTGATCGAGGAGGCCCCCTCCGTCCTGCTGACGCCGGAGATCCGGGCGGCGATGGGAGCGGCGGCCGTGGAGGCGGCCCGCTCCTGCGGGTACGTCGGCGCGGGCACGGTGGAGTTCATCGTGCCGGGCGGCGACCCCTCCTCGTACTACTTCATGGAGATGAACACCCGCCTCCAGGTGGAGCACCCGGTCACGGAACTGATCACCGGGCTGGACCTGGTGGAGCAGCAGCTGCGGGTGGCCGCGGGGGCGGAACTGGGCTTCGGGCAGGCGGACGTCACCCTGACCGGTCACGCCATCGAGGCCCGCGTCTGCGCGGAGGACCCGGCGCGCGGGTTCCTCCCGTCCGGCGGTACGGTCCTGGCGCTGTCCGAGCCGTCGGGCGGTGCGGTGCGCACGGACTCCGGGCTGACGGCCGGGGTGGACACGGGGTCGACGTACGACCCGATGCTGTCGAAGGTGATCGTCCACGGCCCCGACCGCCCGACGGCCCTGCGCATGCTGCGGGCCGCCCTCGCGGACACCGTGATCCTGGGCGTCCAGACCAACGCCGGGTTCCTGCGCAGGCTGCTGGACCACCCGGACGTGGTGTCGGGGAACCTGGACACGGGGCTGGTGGAGCGGGACCTGTCCGGGCTCCTCCCGGAGGGGATCCCGGCCGAGGTGTACGCCGCAGCTGCGCTGTTGGCCCGAACTCCGGCGGGGCTGGAGGTTGCCGGCGGATGGGCGGACCCGTTCTCCGCCGCCAACGGCTGGCGCCTGGGCGGCACCCCGGCCTGGACGGTCCACCACTTCCGCCTCCCGGGCCAGGACCCGGTCACGGTCCGCACCCGGCAGCGGGGCACGGAGCAGGAGATCCTGCTGGACTCAGCCGACGACGACGCACCAAATCCAGCCTCGCCGGCGCTTGAGGCGCGGGGTCTGGGGCAGAGCCCCGGCGCACCGGCCCGCGGCCGCGTCATCGAGCTCGGTCACGACCGCCTCACGGTCGAACTGGACGGCGTAACGCACCACTTCACCCACGCCACCTCCCCGGACGGGGTCTGGCTCGGCCGCGACGCAGACTCCTGGCACGTCCAGCGCCACGACCCCGTCACCGCGAAGGGCGCGGCCGGCGCAGGGGCCGACACCCTCGCCGCCCCCATGCCCGGCACCGTCACCGTCGTCAAGGTGGCCGTCGGGGACAAGGTGGCGGCCGGGCAGAGCCTGCTGGTGGTCGAGGCGATGAAGATGGAGCACGTCATCTCCGCCCCGCACGCCGGCACCGTCACCGAACTCGACGTCACCCCCGGCACCACCGTGGCCATGGACCAGGTCCTGGCCGTGATCACACCGGACGAGACCGACGAGGAGGCGGGCGCGTGAACGGGCTGCCCATGATCGTCCCGGCCCCCGCCGGGCTCCCGCCGCGGGTGCGGATCCACGAGGTCGGCGCCCGCGACGGACTGCAGAACGAGAAGACGGCCGTCCCCACCGAGGTGAAGGCCGAGTTCATCCACCGGCTGGCCGCCGCCGGCCTGACCACCGTCGAGGCCACCAGCTTCGTCCACCCCAAGTGGGTGCCGCAGCTGGCCGACGCCGAGCAGCTCTTCCCCCTGCTCTCCGACGTCCCGGCGGACCTGCCCGTCCTGGTGCCCAACGAGCGCGGCCTCGACCGCGCGCTCGCCCTGGGGGCCACCCGCATCGCGGTGTTCGGCTCGGCCACCGAGACCTTCGCCGCGCGCAACCTGAACCGTACGGTCGCCGAGTCCCTCGCCATGTTCGAGCCCGTCGTGGCCCGGGCCAAGGAGGCCGGGGCGCACGTGCGCGGCTATCTGTCGATGTGCTTCGGCGACCCCTGGGAGGGTGCGGTCCCGGTCCACCAGGTGGTCCGCGTCGCCAAGGCCCTGCTGGAGCTGGGCTGTGACGAGCTGAGCCTGGGCGACACGATCGGCGTCGCCACCCCCGGCCACGTCCAGGCACTGCTGGGCGAGCTGAACGCGGCAGGGGTGGGCACCGACCGGATCGGCGTGCACTTCCACGACACCTACGGCCAGGCCCTCTCCAACACCCTCGCCGCGCTCCAGCACGGCGTGACCACGGTCGACGCCTCCGCCGGCGGCCTCGGCGGCTGCCCGTACGCGAAGAGCGCCACCGGCAACCTGGCCACCGAGGACCTGGTGTGGATGCTCGACGGCCTCGGCATCGAGACCGGGGTCGACCTGGCCGCCCTCACCGCCACGAGCGTGTGGATGGCCGAACGGCTGGGCCGTCCCAGCCCCTCCCGTACCGTCCGCGCCCTCTCCCACAAGGAGTAACGAAGCCATGCCCCTCGACCACCGGCTCACCCCCGAGCACGAGGAACTCCGCCGTACCGTCGAGGCGTTCGCGCACGACGTGGTGGCGCCCAAGATCGGCGACCTGTACGAGCGCCACGAGTTCCCGTACGAGATCGTCCGCGAGATGGGCCGCATGGGCCTGTTCGGCCTGCCCTTCCCGGAGGAGTACGGCGGCATGGGCGGCGACTACCTGGCGCTCGGCATCGCCCTGGAGGAGCTGGCCCGCGTCGACTCCTCGGTGGCCATCACCCTGGAGGCGGGCGTCTCCCTGGGCGCCATGCCGATCTACCTGTTCGGTACGGAGGAGCAGAAGCGGGAGTGGCTGCCGAAGCTGTGCGCGGGCGAGGTGCTCGGCGCGTTCGGCCTGACCGAGCCCGGGGCCGGCAGTGACGCGGGCGGTACCCGCACCACGGCCGTCCGCGACGGCGACGAGTGGGTCATCAACGGCTCCAAGTGCTTCATCACCAACTCCGGTACGGACATCACCGGCCTGGTCACGGTCACCGCGGTCACCGGCCGCAAGGCGGACGGCCGCCCGGAGATCTCCTCGATCATCGTCCCGTCCGGCACCCCGGGCTTCACGGTGGCGGCGCCCTACTCCAAGGTCGGCTGGAACTCCTCGGACACCCGTGAGCTGTCCTTCGACGAGGTCCGGGTGCCGGTCGCCAACCTGGTGGGCCAGGAGGGCCGCGGCTACGCGCAGTTCCTGCGGATCCTCGACGAGGGCCGGATCGCCATCGCGGCGCTGGCCACCGGTCTGGCGCAGGGCTGTGTGGACGAGTCGGTGAAGTACGCCAAGGAGCGGCAGGCCTTCGGGAAGGCGATCGGCGACAACCAGGCCATCCAGTTCAAGCTCGCCGACATGGAGATGCGCGCGCACATGGCCCGCCTGGGCTGGCGTGACGCGGCCTCGCGGCTGGTGGCGGGCGAGCCGTTCAAGAAGGAGGCGGCGATCGCGAAGCTGTACTCCTCCACGGTCGCCGTCGACAACGCGCGCGACGCCACGCAGATCCACGGCGGCTACGGGTTCATGAACGAGTACCCCGTGGCCCGCATGTGGCGGGACTCCAAGATCCTGGAGATCGGCGAGGGCACGAGCGAGGTCCAGCGCATGCTCATCGCCCGCGAACTGGGCTTCGCCGGCTGACAGCAGTACCGCCCCCGTACGACGGCCCGCGCCCCCGGCGCGGGCCGTTCGCGTGTCCGGCGCGGGCCGTTCGCGTGTCCGGCGCGGGCCCGGGCGGTGCGTCAACGTATCGACCTCCCCTCCCCGGGCGAGGTTAGGGGCGCCTTACCGCTTTCGGCCAAGGTTAGGCTAACCTTCCCTCCGAACGGCCTACCCTCGCAGCGCCTGCACGAAAGCGGACACCGACATGCCCAAGCCCAGCTCCCCCCTCCTCTCCCGCCGCGGTCTCATCGCGGCCGGCGGCGCCCTCGGCCTCGTCGCGGCGCTCACCGCGTGCGGCGGCGGCGACAAGGCCAAGGACGGCGCGGGCGACAAGGGCGGCAGCACCGCGTCGGGCGCCTGGAGCTTCAAGGACGACCTGGGCAAGGAGGCCAGTGCCAAGTCCACGCCGAAGAACATCGTGGCCTACACCGGCACCGCCGCCGCGCTGTACGACTACGGCGTGCAGGTCAAGGGCGTCTTCGGCCCGACCAAGCTGGCGGACGGCAAGCCCGACCCGATGGCCGGCTCGATGGACATCTCCAAGGTCGAGATCCTCGGCAACGTCTACGACGAGTTCAACGTCGAGAAGTACGCGGCCCTCCGGCCCGAGCTCCTCGCCACCAACACCTGGGACGGCACCTACTGGTACGTCCCCGAGGCCTCCAAGGACAAGATCCTGAAGCTGGCCCCGGCCGCCGCCATCGGCGTCGGCGACAAGGTGTCCATGGACAAGGCCCTGGAGCGCACCGCGGACCTCGCCAAGTCCCTCGGCGCCGACCTCAACACCAAGAAGACCGCCGACGCGAAGGCCCGCTTCGAGGCCGCCTCCGCCAAGGTCCGCGAGGCCGTCAAGGCCAACCCGGGCGTCAAGGTCCTCGTCGGCTCCGGCGCCGACCAGATGTTCTACGTCTCCACCCCGAAGACCTCGGCGGACCTGAAGTACTTCGAGTCCCTCGGCGTCGAGTTCGTCACCCCGGAGCAGGACAAGCTGGACCCGCAGGGCTTCTTCGAAAGCCTCAGCTGGGAGAACGCCGGCAAGTACAAGGCCGACGTCGTCCTGCTCGACAACCGCAGCGTGGCCCTCCAGCCCGAGGCCCTGAAGTCCAAGCCCACCTGGAACGAGCTCCCGGCGGTCAAGGCCGGCCAGGTCGCCCCGCGCGTGACCGAGCCGATCTACTCGTACGACAAGTGCGCGCAGATCCTGGAGGACCTCGCGAAGACCATCCAGAACGCCAAGAAGCTCGGCTGACCCGGTAACCCAGGGGGGACCTCCGCATGACCGCCACCACGTCCGGCACCGACGCCCCGTCCGACGTCCCGGAGACCGCGCACTTCCGGTTCTTCACCCTCGAAGTCCTGCGCACGCGCCGCCTCGGCCACTCGTTCCTGCGCGTGACCTTCGGCGGTGAGTCCCTCGCGGACTTCCGCTCGGGCGGCTACGACCAGAGCCTCTCCCTCTTCCTGCCGTGCGGGGACCAGGAGCACGCCGAACTCCCCTCCACGGACGAGGACACCTGGTTCGGGGCCTGGCGGGCCATGCCGGACGGGGAGCGCCCGGTGATGCGCTCGTACACCGTGCGCGAGCAGCGGCGTACGGCCGACGGGACGGACGAGGTCGACATCGACTTCGTCCTCCACGGCACTGCGACACCAGCCGCTTCCGCGGCGGGGTCCCCGGCCTCCCGATGGGCGGGCCGGGCCGTCACCGGCCGCCGGATCATGGCGATCGGGCCGGCCGTGGCGGAGAACAAGTCGGTCCGCTTCCAGCGCCCGGAGGGCGTCGGCGCGGTGCTGATGTACGCGGACGAGACGGCCCTGCCGGCGGCCGCCGCGATCCTGGAGCGGCTGCCCGCCGGGACCAGGGTGAAGGCCTGGTTCGAGGTCCCGCACGCCGACGACCGGCTCGGCCTGCACACCCTCGCGGACACGGACATCACCTGGATCGTGCGCGAGAAGGGCGCGGGAGCGGCGGAACGCGCCGAACGGGTGGTCTCCGAGCTGCGCGCGGCGGAACTGCCCACCGCCGAAGCCCCGTACACCTGGCTCGCGGGCGAGGCGGGGACGGTCAGGGCGGTCCGCCGCCACCTGGTGCAGGAACGTTCCATCGACCGGCGTGCGGTGCGGTTCACCGGTTACTGGAGGCTCGGCGCGAGCGAGGAGCAGCTGCTCGCCGAGGCGTACGCGGGGAAGGCGCCGAGCGAGGACCCGGGGTCCGAGCTCTAGTCAACTGTGCGCGTCTGTAAGGTATTTGAGGAAGGGCTCCGGCATCAGCCGGGGCCCTTCCTCATTTGTGATCGAACTTAGGTTAGGCTAACCTAAATTTCACCCCACCCCCCGCTCTCCCCGCCCGGAGGAAAGTTGATGCGCTCGCATCTGCTGAACGAGACGACCGCGGACCTCTACCGGCGCACCGTCACCGAGGGCGTCGACCGCGTCGCCGCCAAGCTCGCCGCCACGCAGCGTCCCCACACCGGTATATCCGTGGACGAACTCGCCCCGGTCATCGACGGCATCGACCTCGACCGCCCGCTGGGCGACGCCGCCGCCGCCCTCGACGAGCTGGAGGACGTCTACCTGCGCGACGCCGTCTACTTCCACCACCCGCGCTACCTGGGCCACCTCAACTGCCCGGTCGTCATCCCCGCGGTGGTCGGCGAAGCGGTCCTGTCGGCCGTCAACTCCTCCCTCGACACCTGGGACCAGTCCATCGGCGGCACCCTCATCGAGCGCCGTCTCATCGACTGGACCGCCCGGCGCATCGGCCTCGGCGAGGGCGCGGACGGCGTCTTCACCTCCGGCGGCAGCCAGTCGAACTTCCACGCCCTGCTCCTCGCCCGCGACGAGGCCTGCCGGATCGTCATGAAGCGGGCCCTGGACGAGGGCGTCGAGCTCACCAAGGCCGAACTCCTCCCGAAACTCCGGATCTTCACCTCCGACGCCAGCCACTTCAGCGTGCAGAAGTCGGCCGCCATGCTGGGCCTCGGCTACGAGGCCGTGATCTCCGTCCCGGTCGACCGCAGCCGCCGCATGGACACCTCCCTGCTCGCCCTGGAGCTGCAGGACTGCGCCGCCGAGGGCCTCTTCCCCATGGCCGTCGTCGCGACCGCCGGCACCACCGACTTCGGGTCCATCGACCCGCTCCCCGAGATCGCCCGCCTGGCCGCCGAGCACTCCGCGTGGATGCACGTGGACGCCGCGTACGGCTGCGGACTGCTGGTCTCCCCCACCCGCCGGCACCTCCTCGACGGTATCGAGCACGCCGACTCGGTGACCGTGGACTACCACAAGTCCTTCTTCCAGCCCGTGAGTTCCAGCGCCGTGCTGGTCCGCGACCGCGACACCCTCAAGCACGCCACGTACCACGCGGACTACCTCAACCCGCGCCGGATGGCCGAGGAACGGATCCCGAACCAGGTCGACAAGTCCATCCAGACCACGCGCCGCTTCGACGCCCTCAAGCTCTGGATGACCCTGCGCATCATGGGTGCCGACGCCGTCGGCTCGCTCTTCGACGAGGTCGTCTCCCTCGCCGCCGCCGGCTGGGAGATCATCGACGCCGACCCCCGCTTCGAGGTCGTCGTCAAGCCGCAGATCTCCACCCTGGTCTTCCGCTACGTCCCCGCCGACGGCGAAGGCCCGCGCCCCGACCTCCTCGACGAGGCCCAGCTGCACGCCCGCAAGGCCCTGTTCGCCTCCGGCGAGGCCGTCGTCGCCGGCACCAAGGTGGACGGGAAGCAGTACCTGAAGTTCACCCTCCTCAACCCGCAGACCACGACGGCCGACATCACCGCCGTCCTCGACCTCATCGCCGCACACGCCGAGCAGTTCCTGGGAGAGTCCCTTGCCGTCCACCGCTAAGCCCTACGACTTCATCGGCATCGGCCTGGGCCCCTTCAACCTGGGACTCGCCTGCCTCACCGCGCCCCTCGACGAGCTGAACGGCCTGTTCATCGAGTCGAAGCCGCACTTCGAGTGGCACGCCGGGATGTTCCTCGACGGCGCCCACCTGCAGACGCCGTTCATGTCGGACCTGGTCACCCTCGCCGACCCGACCTCGCCCTTCTCCTTCCTGAACTACCTGAAGGACCGGGACCGGCTGTACTCCTTCTACATCCGCGAGAACTTCTACCCGCTGCGCGCCGAGTACAACGACTACTGCCGCTGGGCCGCCGACCGGCTCGACAACGTCCGGTACTCCACCTCCGTCACCGAGGTCACGTACGACGGCACCGCCGGCCTCTACGAGGTGCACACGGACCGCGGCGAAACGTTTCTGGCCCGCCGCCTGGTCCTCGGCACCGGCACCCCGCCCCACGTCCCCGCGTCCTGCGAGGACCTCGGCGGCGACTTCCTCCACAACTCCTCGTACATGGAGCACAAGGAGGCCCTCCAGCGGAAGAAGTCGATCACCCTGATCGGCTCGGGCCAGAGCGCCGCCGAGATCTACTACGACCTGCTCACCGAGATCGACGTCCACGGCTACCAGCTCAACTGGGTGACCCGCTCCCCGCGCTTCTTCCCGCTCGAATACACCAAGCTCACCCTGGAGATGACCTCCCCGGAGTACGTGGACTACTTCCACGCCCTCCCCGAGGAGACCCGCTACCGGCTGGAGACCCAGCAGAAGAACCTCTTCAAGGGCATCGACGGCGACCTGATCAACGCTATCTTCGACCTGCTCTACCAGAAGAAGATCACCATGCCGGGCGCGGTCCCCACGACCCTGCTCACCAACACCTCCCTCAACAGCACGGCGTACGACACGACCACGGGCACCTACACCCTGGGCCTGCGCCAGGAGGAGCAGGAGTGCGACTTCTCCCTCACCACGGAGGGCCTGGTCCTCGCCACCGGCTACAAGTACCGCGTCCCGGAGTTCCTGGCCCCCGTCCGCGACCGCCTGAACTTCGACGGCCACGGCCGCCTCGACGCCGGCCGCAACTACGCCGTCGACGTCACGGGCCGCGGGGTCTACCTCCAGAACGGCACCACCCACAACCACTCCCTCACCTCGCCCGACCTGGGCATGGCCGCGTACCGCAACGCGTACATCGTCGGAGAGCTGCTCGGCCGCGAGTACTACAAGGTGGAGAAGTCCATCGCGTTCCAGCAGTTCGCGGCCCCGGAAGGCACGCACGCATGAGCACCACCGAAACCCTCTTCACCCGTACCGACCCCGCGCTCGGCACCTTCTCGATCCGCCCCCTGGACCCCTTCTCGGACGCGGAGCTGCTCCACGCCTGGGTCACGGACCCCAAGGCCGCGTTCTGGATGATGCAGGACGCCACCCTGCCGGACGTGGAGCGCGAGTACGTGCGCATCACCGCGCACGAGCACCACCACGCCTTCCTCGGCTTCCACGAGGACAGCCCGGCCTTCCTGATGGAGAGCTACGACCCGGCGCACCTGGAGCTCGTCGGCCTCTACGACGCCCAGCCGGGCGACGTCGGCATGCACTTCCTCGTCGCCCCGACCGACACCCCGGTCTCCGGCTTCACCCGGGCGGTCATCACCACCGTCATGGCCGCCCTGTTCGCGGACCCGGCCACCGCGCGCGTCGTGGTCGAGCCGGACGTCCGCAACACGGCGGTCCACGCCCTCAACGAGGCGGTCGGCTTCGTCCCCGAAGGCCCCGTCACCAAGCCGGAGAAGGAAGCCCTCCTCAGCTTCTGCACCCGCGCCCGGTTCGAGGCGGCCACCCACCTCACGACGGAGGCCTCGATATGAGCCCGGACCCCAACCCCGCGGACGCCATCGCCCACCTCACCCCGGAGCTGTGGGCCCGCGCCAACCGCGCCCTGGTCCGCAAGGCCCTGGCGGAGTTCTCCCACGAGCGCCTGCTGACCCCGAAGCCCCTGGGCGACGACCGGTACGCGGTCCTCAGCGACGACGGCACGGTCGAGTACCGCTTCCGGGCGGTACTCCACGCCCTGGACCACTGGTCGGTGGACGAGCCGTCCATCACCCGCCGCCGGGCGGGCGCCGACCTGGAGCTCGACGCCCTGGACTTCCACATAGAGCTCCGGGAGACCCTGGGCCTGAGCGCGGAGGTCCTCCCGGTCTACCTGGAGGAGATCTCCTCCACCCTGGCGGGCACGGGCTACAAGTACACCAAGCCCCAGATCCCCTCGGCGGTCCTCGCCAAGTCCTCCTTCCAGGACATCGAGACGGGCATGACGGAGGGCCACCCCTGCTTCGTGGCCAACAACGGCCGCCTGGGCTTCGGTGTCCACGAATACCGGGCGTACGCCCCCGAGACGGCCAGCCCGGTCCACCTGGTGTGGGCCGCCGCCCACAAGGACGTCTCCACCTTCACGGCGGGCGCGGGCCTGGACCACGACACGTTCCTGCGCGAGGAACTGGGCGGGGCGGCGATCGCCGGCTTCGAGGCGAAACTGACGGCCCTGGGCCTCGACCCGTCCGACTACCACTACCTCCCGGTCCACCCCTGGCAGTGGTGGAACAAGACGACGGTCACCTTCGCGGCAGAGATCGCCAACCGCCGCCTGGTCCTGCTGGGCGAGGGCGAGGACGCCTACCTCCCCCAGCAGTCGATCCGCACCTTCTTCAACACCACGACCCCGACGAAGCACTACGTCAAGACGGCCATCTCGGTCCTCAACATGGGCTTCATGCGCGGCCTCTCGGCGGCCTACATGGAGGCCACGCCAGCCATCAACGACTGGCTGCACAAACTCATCGAGTCGGACGAGACCCTCCGCTCGGTCGACTTCTCGATCATCCGCGAGCGCGCGGCGATCGGCTACCACCACCGCCAGTACGAACGCGCGACGGACCGCTACTCCCCCTACCGCAAGATGCTGGCCGCCCTGTGGCGCGAGTCCCCCGTCTCCTCCCTGAAGGAGGGCGAACGCCTCGCCACCATGGCCTCGCTCCTCCACGTGGACGCGGACGGCAGGTCCTTCGCCGGCGCCCTCATCGCGGAGTCGGGCCTCACCCCGGCGGAATGGCTCCGCCCCTACCTCCGCGCGTACCTCCTGCCCCTCCTCCACTGCTTCTACCAGTACGACCTCGCCTACATGCCGCACGGCGAGAACACGATCCTGGTGATCAAGGACGGCGTGGTCCAGCGGGCGATCTTCAAGGACATCGCCGAGGAGATCGTGGTCATGGACCCGGACGCGGTCCTCCCGCCGGCGGTGGAACGCATCCGGGCGGACATCCCGGAGGACATGAAGCTCCTGTCGGTCTTCACGGACGTCTTCGACTGCTTCTTCCGCTTCCTGAACTCGATCCTGGTGACGGAAGGCATCTGCACGGAGGACGTCTTCTGGCAGGCGGTGGCGGACTGCGCCCACGACTACCAGCGGTCCCTCCCCGCCCTGGCGGACCGCTTCGCCCGCTACGACCTCTTCGCCCCCGAGTTCCAGCTGTCCTGCCTGAACCGCCTGCAGCTGCGCAACAACGAGCAGATGGTCGACCTCGCGGACCCGTCGGCGGCCCTCCAGCTGATCGGCACCCTCAAGAACCCCGTCGCGCCCTTCGCCGCGCGACGGTGATCAAGGGAGGGGTGCGGCTTCGATACGGTCCCTCGAATCCGCACCCCTTCGGCGCATATGTCACTTGTGCACCCTCGCGGGCCGGTGTTTGGCTTCCCGGGAATGATCTACATGACCCACGGGGGAACCACATGACCACGCACCGCACCCTGGCCGCCCTGGCCATAGCCGGCGCAGCCGTCCTCACCGCCGCCCTCTCCGCGGCGGCCCAGAGCACCCCGGCCGCCCGAGCGACCGCCACCGCCGTCCCGACCACGGGCCCGACCCCCACGACGGCCCCGACGTACGCCCCGACACCCACCATGCCGTACGCCGCGCGCACCATGCCGTACATCGCGCCCACCATGCCGTACACCGCGACGCCGACGGGCGTTCCGACGTACACCCCGGCGCCGACGTACACGCCGGTCCCGACCCGGACCCCGGTCCCGAGCTACACGCCGACCCCGACCACGAGCTCCACCCCGGCCCCGACGTACACGCCGGCCCCGACCGCGAGTTCCACCCCGGCGCCGACCTACACGCCGACGCCGACCCAGGACCCGACGTACACGCCGGTCCCGACCCGGACCCCGGTCCCGACGTACAGCCCGGCCCCGACCCGGACCCCCCTCCCGCCCACGGGTAGCTGAGCCCGCCGGAGGGGCGTCAGCGGTAGCGGATCACGCGGACGCCGGCCTCCCCGAGGCCGTCCAGGGTGGTGAACTCCGTCGCGGAGCCGTCCACGAGCCCCATGTGGCCGGCGTCCGTGCGCAGCCCGGTCAGCAGCAGGCCGGTGGTCTCACGGCCCCGCCGGTCCAGGCGGCGGACCCACACCAGGGCACGGCCACCGGCCGGCAGCGCGGCGACCGCCTGGACGGAGGCCCTGACCGTCGGAAACTCCGACACCTGCATCTCAGGCCCCAACTGCCCCATCGTGCCGGCGAACCAGTCCGCCTTCGCCGGTGCGGGGGTGGGCCCGGCCGGCTCACCACGGTCCCAGCGGGCGAGGAATCCCCACGGGTCCGAGTTGGGCAGCAGGAACGGCTCCCCCGGCCCCTTCGGCACCACCAGGCCGGCGTCGAGCATCGAGCGCCGCCAGTCCCCGGTACGCAGCGCGGCCGTCGTCTGGCAGGCGAACAACCACCCCCGGGCCGTCTCGTCCGCCGGGTCCGGCGCCACCAGCTCCACCGCCTCCCCGTACGTCCGCCGCAGCCACTCCTCGGCCTTGGCCCGGGCCGCCCCGAAATCCTCAGCGGACGGCCGCACCCCGGGCCGGAACCGCGCGAACACCAGCTCCAGCACCCCGACGGTGTCCAGCCGCGCCAGCCCGCCGGTCATACCGTCCAGGAAGGCCACACTGCCTTTGTTGTTGTGCGCGTACACCAGGTGCCCGCTCACCTCGGTGCCGCCGATCGCCCGCCGCACCCACACCACGCCCTGGGTGTCCGGTCCGGTCTCCTGAGCCCGCCGGATCACCTCGTCCCAGCTCCCGCACCGCAGCTGTTCCGCGCCGGGGAAGTACCGCCGCAGCAACAGCTCCCACCACCCGGGTGCCTCATGCGCCGGCTGCCAGGGCAACGGCGAGGACGGCGCCCCGGCGATGGCGGCCGCCACCGTCACCACACACCCCCGCGAGTTGAGCCGCCGCGCCTGCACCTCCGGCTCCGGCTCGTTTTGCGTGCGGGTGTACGCGGCGGCATCGCCCCACGGGTCGTCAGCAGCAGGATGGAAGGGTTCGCCCGCGTCCTTGGGCACCACGACGGATGCGGCCAGCATCGGCGTACGCGGATATCCCGGCTGCTCGATGGTGCGGCAGGCGAACAGCCACGTGCCCGCGTCCTCGGCAACCGGCTCGATGTCCACCAGTTCGACGAGTCCCCGATACGTCTTGAGGATCCACTCGAACGCCATCTGCCACGGCTCGGCCTTGTTCGTCCTGGCCTTGCCGGCCGTCTCCCAGCCGCCCTGGCGCACATAGGCGAGGTACTCGTCGAGCGGCAAGTGGGTCGGAGGGAACCGCACGGCCGTCCCGTCCTTGGGCACCAGTACCACGTTCGCCAGGAAGCCCACCCACGGATCACCGGTGTCGATGCCCTCCTGGGTGTCGACCCTGACGATCCAGGCCACCTCGTGGTCTCGACTGAGCTCCGGCCGCAGTACCGGTGTCCACGACTCGGCCGCGAATGCCCGCTCGACAAAGGGCCTGGCCGCCTCGACGGCTTCGTTCAACGTGAGCATCTCTGATTCCCGATGGCACTATTTGTAGGGGACATGGGCGATTTCGCTGATGTTCTCTGTTTCGAGTTTGGCCAGCGTGCCGGACTGCCCGTCCAAGAAGACGACCCCGTGAGGGGTGTTCACGGCGTTGAAGACATGCCCCGGCATTCCGTGACGAGAGATGGCGACCACACTGCGTGAGCCCTCTCCCCGCATCTCAAGGTCCTTGATGATGTCGTCATAGCTGCCGACGACCTTCTTCGCGCTCGGTTCCACCCCGAGTTCCTTGTACGGTATGTCACCCGCTTGGGTCTTCGGGGCGGCCGAGACCTCTACGCCGTCCAACCGCCTGTCGACGGTCACGACGTTGTGCGTGCAGTTGTACTGATATCCCGGTTGGTCGGTGTGGTTCACCTGCTTCATCCAGGGGTACTGGTCGTCCAGGAACTTCTTCGCCTGCTTGCGCGTGACGCTGTCGGCGTGTATCGCCCTCCGCTCCGCCACCCCCTCCGCCGGCTTCGCCAGGTGCGACCACGCGGACGGCTTGGCCGCCGCCGTCTCCGCGACCCGCACGCCCGCCTTGGCCCCGCCCATGCCCTTCGTTCCGAGGAGTTCCGGGACCAGGCGGCCGAAGCCTTCGCTCGGGTCGTCCTTGAAGGGTTCCAGGAGCGCGCCCGGGACGCGTTCCGGGTGGGCCCCCGTGGAGATCAGGCCCGCCAGGGTCATGTTGACGTGCTGCGTGTACTCGGCGGGGTGCGTCAGGTTGTAGGGGTCGTAGGGGTTCAGGCCGCGGGCGAAGTTCAGCGTGCCCGCCGTGCCCTTCAGGACGCCGCCGGCGAAGTGGTTCAGCTCCACCACCTGCCCGGCCTCGTAGTCGACGAAGGTGTCCCACGCCCGGTCGGACGCCGACGGCATGGCCGGGGCCTTCTCCGTGGCGGCGGTGACGGCCTGCTGCGCCGTGCCCGCGGCCTCGTCGCGCTGGCGGCGGGCCTCCGTGAGGATCTCCTGCGCACGGACGCGCGCCGCCTCGCCAGGATCGTCACCGGGTGTCGGGGTGGGGCCCGGATCCCGGCCCGCCCTGACGGCCGCTGTGTAGGCGTCGGCCTTGACCTCGTACGCCGCCGCCCATTCCTTCCTCGCCTTCACGCCCTGTTCGTAGAGCATGATCGCCTGCTCGGCCTGCTCCTGAGCCCACTGCACCGTGTCCGCGTAGTGTTTGAGGGCGTTGGCCGCCTCCCCGCACGCGTCGGAGGCGTGGAGCCAGTCGGCGGGGTGCATCGCGAACTTCTCGCGGAACGCGTCGGCCGCGGCCCCCTTCCAGTGGCCGGAGTCCAGGGCCCGCATGCCCTGGCCGACCCGGTCGAAGGCCGCCTGGAAGTCGGTGAGGTGGGCGGCCGCCTCCCGGATCACCGCCGGCTTGCCGCGGACGAGCTCGTCGGCCTGGCGGGTCTGGCCGAGCTGCTGCTCGCCCACCGTGGCCCCCAGGTCGGAGGCGACGTCGTCACCCCAGTCGTCGACCTTGTCAGCCCAGCCGTGCGCACCGACCGTGTCCAGGACGTCGCCGACCCCGTGGGCGGCGTGGCCCACGCCCTCACCGACGGCCTTCTTGGTGGCGTCCCAGCCGTCCTCCAGCTTCTCCAGGCCCCTGTCGACCAGCCCGCCCCAGTCCGGCATCAGCGGTCACCGCCCTTGCCGGATTCGGGCGCGGGGCCGACCCAGTCGTCCACGAACCCGTCCACCTCGTCCCGCAGACCGGCGGCGTTGACGATCTGGTTGGGCAGGAGGGTCTCGGAACTGTTCACGTCCCGCACCGCGCCCTTCCAGGCCTCCTCGGTATTCCTCTCGGCCTGCACGAAGGAGCCCGGGCTGTAGTCCGCGTCCCGGATCTGCGTGTACGGGTTGTCGGCGAGGACGTCCCCCCAGCCCTTCTTGGTGATGTCGCCCTCAGAGGCGTACGGGTTGCCCATGACCGAATTGGTCAGCACCTTGAAGCCGCCCTGGATGTACTGGTCCTGCTCGTGCAGCAGACCGGCCGACAGGCCCACCTTCGCCGCGAAGTCGTTGCCCTGCTGGACCAGGGAGCGCACGCCCCACTCCCAGCGCTCGCAGAACGCGTTGAACGAGGACGTCAGGCCGTCGTGGCCCGTCTCCATCCCCGACAGCGACAGGTCCGAGAAGCCGCGGCCCATACTGGCCGTTCCCACCATCCCGAGCTCCTTCAGCTCGGCCAGCGTCTTCGTGATCCCTTCGGCGATCTGTCCCAGCGCCTGCTTCGAGACGTCCAGATCGGCCCCGTCCCCGCTCACGCCGCCACCTCCCCGTCCAGCGCCACCGCGTCGGGGACGATCCCGCGCAGCGGCGGGAACACCGCCCCGGCGGGGCCCGCCGCGTCCAGGGCCACCCCGCAGGGGAAGTCGAGGGCCGGGATCAGCTCGTCCAGCAGCCTGGCACCGGTCACCCGGCGGAAGGCCCACTCCTGTCCGCTCTCCCCGCGCGCCTCGGCGAACCGGGCCAGGGGTTCCTCTCCCGAGAACGCGCAGATCCAGTCCAGCCCCCCGAGCGCGGCGGTCCACAAGCCGCCCCGCGCGTCCAACGGCACCAGCACCGCCTGGCGTCGGAACGCGGCCAGCCGCTCCGCGGCGGCCTCCCGCGCCGCGTCCAGCGGGTCCGCCTCGACGGCGGGACCGGCGGTCGCCGGGAGCGGCGGCGCGTCGGCCCCCGCGGTCAGGCGTTCGGCCGCCGCCGCCCGCAGTTGAGCCCACTCCTCGTCAAACCCCATGCGGAAATCCCCCCTTGGCGCGCACCGACCGCTCTCCCGGCTGCACAGATCGTTGCACGGACCTGCGACAGCGCCGGCGGGCGGTCCGGGGGATGGTCCTGTTCCCGCCATCGGTCGCCGCGCGGGTGGGGTGGGCCGGACTTAGCCTGGGGGTGCCTGGGTCCTCGGACGGGAGGAGACACCGCGGTGAAGTCATCCCCTCTCCGGCTGCGCCGGGTCTGCGCGGCCGCCGCAGCCGTGGGCGTGCTCGTCGGGCCGGCCCTCTCCGGGGCCGCGTACGGGGCGGCGGGCATTCCGTTGCCTCCGCCGTCGCCGCCGCCTTCCGCCTCCACCTCCCCCGGCACCGGGTTCCGGCAGCTCACTCCGGCCGTGGCGGCGCAGCTGGACGCGGCCGTGCGGCGGGTGATGCGGGAGGCGGGGGTGCCGGGGGTGACCGTGGGGCTGTGGGCTCCCGGGAAGGGGAGCTACGTCAAGAGCTTCGGCGTCGCGGACAAGGCGACCGGCGCGCCCATGACGGCCCCGCTCCACGTCCGCATCGGCAGCGAGACGAAGACGTTCACCGTCACCGCCCTCCTCCAGCAGGTCGACCGGGGGAAAGCGGGCCTGGACGACCCCATCGGCAAGTACGTCAGCGGCGTTCCGAACGGCGACCGCATCACCCTGCGCCAGCTGGCCGGCATGCGCAGCGGACTCTTCAACTACAGCCTGGACGAGGAGTTCGACAAGAAGCTCCTGACCGATCCGCAGCAGTCCTTCTCGCCGCGGCAGTTGCTCGGCTACTCCTTCAAGCACGGGGTGCAGTTCGCGCCGGGCACGCGCTTCGACTACTCGAACACCAACCTGGTGCTGCTCGGCCTGGTGGTGGAGAAGCTCACCGGCCGCCCGCTGCACGAGGTCATCACCGACGACGTCCTGGGCCCGGCGGGCCTGCACCGTACGGTCTTCCCGACCGGCGCGAAGCTCCCGGACCCGTACGCGCACGGCTACACGGACCAGACGGCCTCCGGCCGGACCGAGGACGCCACCGGCTGGAACCCGACCTGGGCCTGGGCGGCGGGCGCGATGGTCTCCGACCTCGACGACCTCCGCAGCTGGGCCCGCACCCTGGCCACCGGCACCCTGCTGAAGCCCGCGACCCAGGCCGAGCGCCTGAAGACCACCCCGATGGACGTCCCGGGCGCCGGATACGGACTGGGCATCTTCGACGTGCAGGGCTGGATCGGGCACAACGGCTCGATCCCCGGCTACGAGGTCCTGCCCGTGTACCTCCCGCAGGCCGGGGCCACGATGGTCATCGTCCTCAACACCGACTCGCGGTACGAGAACCAGGAGCCCAGCACCCTCTTCGGCCAGGCGGTCACCGCCATCGTCACCCCGGAGCACGTCTACCCCGGCCACAAGCAGCTCGCTCCCCGGACGGGATGATCCCGCCTCCCCGGGTCAGGACCAGGGCACGTCGGGGGCCCGGTAGTAGGTGATGTCCTGGGCGTCCAGGCGGGGGCCCTGCTCGGCCAGGCGCCGGCGGTGGGCGGTCCAGTCGAGGGAGGCGGCCGGGGACCAGCCGAGTTCCGCCAGGCTGAGGAGGCGGGGGAAGGCCATCAGTTCCCAGTCGGAGCGGGTCGCGATGGTCTCCGTCCACAGGGCGGCTTCCACGCCCAGGACCGCGGATTCCGGGACGTCGGGGAGGTAGGAGCCCGGGTTCCAGGAGTAGGCGCGCCGGGCGGGGACGTAGCCGGCCCAGGCCAGCCCCGGCTTGGTCTGCTTGTCGTACTTCATGTCGAGGTAGGCGCGGTCCGCCGGGGAGAGGACCAGGCGGTGGCCCGATTTCGCCGCCGCGGCGACCGCCGCCTTCTCCGCGGGGGACGTTTTGTCGTGGCCCCAGTACTGGAGGACCGCGCCGGGTGCCGGGCGGGCCGACGCGAGCTGGTGCCAGGCCATCACCGTCTTGCCGTGCCGGGCGACCACCGCCTGGGCGCGGTCCATGAAGGCCGCGTAGTCCGCCGCCGGGGTGGAGTGGGCCTCGTCGCCGCCGATGTGGAGGTAGGGGCCGGGGGTGAGGGCGGCGAGCTCGCCGAGGACGTCGTCGAC
Organism: Streptomyces sp. NPDC029216; assembly: GCF_040648015.1. Classification (NCBI taxonomy): domain Bacteria; kingdom Bacillati; phylum Actinomycetota; class Actinomycetes; order Kitasatosporales; family Streptomycetaceae; genus Streptomyces; species Streptomyces sp. NPDC029216. Next base: position 27,447 of record NZ_JBEZWL010000068.1, read on the forward strand.
GAACTCGTACGTGCGTTCCTTGCCCGCGCACAGGGAGCTGAAGCCCACCTTGGTCCCGGTGTAGCGCTCGGGTGCCTTGCCGTCGCAGGTCAGCTCGCCGTAGGAGGCCTGGGCGGCGTTGACGTGGCCCGGCATGTCGATCTCCGGGACGACGGTGACGTAGCGGTCCGCCGCGTAGGCGACCAGGTCCCGGTACTCGTCCTTGGTCCAGTGGCCGCCCGGGCCGCCGCCGACCTCGCTCGCGCCGCCGTACTCGGCGAGCCGGGGCCAGGAGTCGACCGCGATCCGCCAGCCCTGGTCGTCCGTGAGGTGCACGTGCAGGGTGTTGATCTTGTACTGGGCCAGCTGGTCGACGTACCTCTCGGCCTGCTCCACCGGGAAGTGGTGGCGAGCGACGTCGATCATGGCGCCCCGGTAGGCGAAGCGCGGGGTGTCCGTCACCACCCCGCCCGGGACCGTCCCCGGCCCCCGCACCGGCAGCAGCTGGCGCAGCGTCTGGCCCGCGTGGAAGAGGCCCGCCGGGGTGCGGGCGGTGAGGGTGACGCCCGTGGGGGTGCTCCGCAGGCGGTAGCCCTCCTCGCCCAGCTCCGCGGCGCCGCCGTCGAGCCGCAGCCGGACCCCGTCGCCGTCGTCGCCCTCCTCCCCGTCGACCACCGGCAGCGGCAGCCCGCTGGGCCCGCGCAGCTGCTCCGCCAGGAGCTCGCCGATCCGCCGGACCTCCTCCGGCGTGCCCGGGCCGCCGGTACGGATGACCGTGCCCGCCCCGAAGGCGTACCCGGGGCCCCCGGCCCGTACGGAGACCGGCGCCGGCAGGAGCCGCTCGTAGGGGGTGAGGGCGGCCGCGGCCGGTTTGGCGTCGTCGCCGCGCGCCGGCGTGCAGGAGACGGCGGTGCCGAGCAGCAGGAGGGCGCAGAGCGTGCGGCGCAGGACTCTCATGCGCCCAGGTATAGGCCAGACGGCCCCCGGAGGGGGCCCACATACCGGTGCGAGAATCCTCAGATGGCGGAAATCATCCAGAAGGACGGCAGTTGGACCTTCGACGGGGACACCGTGCGCATCGTGCCGGGCCGCGACAAGGGGGTGGGATTGCTGCGGCAGCAGCTCGGCGAGGTGGCCGTGCCGCTGCGCGCGATCGGGGGGATCAGTTACGAGCCCGGGCGCAAGGCGGGCCGGCTGCGGCTGCGCCTGCGCGACGGCGCGGACCCGCTGCTCCAGGTGACGGGCGGGCGGCTGCCGGAGTCGTCGGACCCGTACCGGCTGAGCGTGGAGTCGGACCGGGCCGGGGTGGCGGAGTACTTCGTGGACGAGGTGCGCCACGCGCTGCTGCTGGAGCAGGTGGATCCCGGCCCGTCGGACGCGTACCTGCTGCCGGGCCCGGCGGTGCCGATCTCGGTGGGCGCGGGTGACGGGACGGCGGCCTTCGACGGCGACCGGGTGGTGCTGGACTGGAACTGGACCACCGAGGAGGCGAAGGCCTCGGGCGGTCCGCGCGAGTTCCGGGTCGCGGACGTGCGGGCGGTGGAGTGGTCCCCGTCGAAGGGGCTGGAGAACGGCTGGCTGCGCTTCACCCTGGCGGGCGCCCCGCCTGCCCCGGCCCCCAAGTACGACCCGTGCACCGTGGAACTCTTCGGTTTCAAGAAGGACCCGCTGATGGCGCTGGTCGCGGCGGCGGTGGCGGTGCGGATGCCGCACCCGGCGGCCCCGGCCCCCGTGCAGGCGGAGACCGCCGCCCCCCTCCCCCTCGCGGACGCGGCCCCGGCCCTGGCGGGAGAGCCGGCGGACCACGACACCCTGCTGCGGCGGCTGCGCGAGCTCGGGGAGCTGCACCAGTCGGGGATCCTCACGGCGGAGGAGTTCTCGGCGGCGAAGGCCGCTATTTTGGGTGGTTTCTAACCAAACGAGACCGGAATTACCCATTCCTTGGTCCAGACCAGCATGATCCTGCCCGATTCCGGGCAGGATCTTTGCGTTTCTGCCCCTGGGCCGTCAATATCTACTGGTGCTCGACCGCCGACCGTCACACGACGAACTCGTCGACCACCTGGTACGCACCACCGCGCTGCAGCGCGGCGAGGCCGCCCGGGTGGTGCTCGACGTGCTCGCGTACTTCGACGAGACGACCGAGGAGTTCGTCCGTCGCCGCCACCGCGAGCTGCAGTCCGGCGGCGCGGTCAACGCGGAGATCTTCGAGCGGATCGCGGCGGAACTGCCGCACCGCGCCGTGGCGCCGCCGGAGCTCTCGCTCCGGCAGCTGCGCCGCATCGTCTACGGCTGAGACGCCACGACGTCCCGGCCAGGACAGGGCCGGGACGGAACCGGAGAACAGCCGGTACGTGTCCGAGCACGGACAACGAACCTCAGGAGGGGCAACACCGTATGTGCGGAATCGTCGGTTACATCGGCAAGCGCGACGTGGCACCACTGCTGCTGGAGGGCCTCCAGCGGCTCGAATACCGCGGCTACGACTCGGCGGGCATCGTCGTCAACAGCCCGAAGTCTGCGGCCCTGAAGGTCGTCAAGGCCAAGGGCCGGGTCCGTGACCTGGAGTCCCGCGTCCCCAAGCGCTTCGCCGGCACCACCGGCATCGCCCACACCCGCTGGGCCACGCACGGCGCGCCGAGCGACATCAACTCGCACCCGCACCTGGACGCCGAGAACAAGGTCGCGGTCGTCCACAACGGCATCGTCGACAACGCCGCCGAGCTCCGCGCCAAGCTGGAGGCCGACGGTGTGGTCTTCGTCTCGGAGACCGACACCGAGGTGCTCGTCCACCTGATCGCCCGCTCCCAGGCCGTCACCCTGGAGGAGAAGGTCCGCGAGGCGCTCAAGGTCGTCGAGGGCACCTACGGCATCGCCGTCATGCACGCCGACTTCGCCGACCGCATCGTCGTCGCCCGCAACGGCTCCCCGGTCGTCCTCGGCATCGGCGAGAAGGAGATGTTCGTCGCCTCGGACGTCGCCGCGCTCGTCGCCCACACCCGCCAGGTCGTCACCCTCGACGACGGCGAGATGGCCACCCTCAAGGCCGACGACTTCCGCACCTACACCACCAGCGGTACGACGACCACCGCCACGCCCGAGACCGTGGAGTGGGAGGCCGCCTCCTACGACATGGGCGGCCACGACACGTACATGCACAAGGAGATCTCCGAGCAGCCCGACGCGGTCGACCGCGTGCTGCGCGGCCGGATCGACGACCGCTTCTCCACCGTGCACCTGGGCGGCCTGAACCTGGACCCGCGCGAGGCGCGCGGCATCCGCCGGGTCAAGATCCTCGGCTGCGGCACCTCGTACCACGCGGGCATGATCGGCGCCGGCCTCATCGAGAGCCTGGCCCGGATCCCCGCCGACGCCGAGCCGGCCTCCGAGTTCCGCTACCGCAACCCGGTCGTGGACCCCGACACCCTGTACATCGCCGTCTCCCAGTCCGGCGAGACGTACGACGTGCTCGCGGCGGTCCAGGAGCTCAAGCGCAAGGGCGCCCGCGTCCTCGGCGTGGTCAACGTGGTCGGCTCCGCCATCGCCCGCGAGGCCGACGGCGGCGTGTACGTGCACGCCGGCCCCGAGGTCTGCGTCGTGTCCACCAAGTGCTTCACGAACACCGTCACCGCCTTCGCCCTGCTCGCCCTGCACCTGGGCCGCATCCGCGACCTGTCCGTCGCCGACGGCAAGCGGATCATCGAGGGCCTGCGCAAGCTCCCCGCCCAGATCCAGGAGGTCCTGGAGGGCGAGGAGGACATCAAGAAGCTGGCGGCCGAGTACGCCGAGGCCAAGTCGATGATGTTCATCGGCCGGGTGCGCGGCTACCCCGTGGCCCTGGAGGCCTCCCTCAAGCTGAAGGAGATCTCCTACATCCACGCCGAGGCCTACCCGGCCTCCGAGCTCAAGCACGGCCCGCTCGCCCTCATCGAGCCGGCGATGCCGACGGTCGCGATCGTCCCGGACGACGACCTGCTGGAGAAGAACCGCGCGGCGCTGGAGGAGATCAAGGCCCGCAGCGGCCGGATCCTGGCGGTCGCGCACCGGATGCAGGAGAAGGCGGACCACACCATCCTCGTCCCCAAGAACGAGGACGAGCTGGACCCGATCCTGATGGGCATCCCGCTCCAGCTGCTGGCGTACCACACCGCCCTGGCCCTGGGCCGGGACATCGACAAGCCGCGCAACCTGGCGAAGTCCGTCACGGTCGAGTAGGACCGCCGCCGCGCCGCGCACGCGCACACGACAGGGGCGCCACCGGTAACTCCGGTGGCGCCCCTGCCCGTTGTTCCCGTGGTGCCTGCGGGGCGGGCGGGTTCAGCCCGCCGCGACCGCTCCCCTTCCGGACGCCTTGCCGAAGGCCATCGGCCAGTGCGCGAGCGCGGCGGTGGCCCCGTACCAGGCCAGCAGGCCGGAGACCGCCGCGACCCAGCCGCCCGCCTTGGCCAGGCCCGCGCTGTCCGCGAAGGAGGCTATGGCCAGCAGGACGAGGGAGAGGGTCAGCAGACCGTAGACGCCCTGGCCGAACAGCCCGCTCGCGGCGGCGAGCGTCAGGGTCAGCGCGAGCATCGCGAAGAGGACCAGAAACGTTCCGGCCGCCTCGTCGGACACCGTGGCCCCCGCACCCTTGGCCCAGGTGAACCAGAAGATGCCCAGGCCCGCGAAGGCGGTGCCGTTGAATCCGTTGCCGCCCCGGTATTCGAGGAGGCCGAGGAGGAAGAGGGCCGCGCCGCCGACGTACATCGCGAGCGACACGGAGTTGGCAGCGGTGACACCGTCGAGGACGCCGGTGTGGCCGATACCGAACGCGAGAAGGGTGAGACCCAGGGCGATGTTCCCCAGGGTCGAAGTCGAGGCCGTGCTTCCCGCAGAGACACCATTGTCCACGGCGGGCTCCCTTCGATCTGCAGTTGTTTGCTGCGTCCCAGCAGCACTTATCTACCCTTTACAAGGGGGTTCACAACCGCACAACCGGAATACGGTGGGTTACGGAATGACAACGACGGGTCGCTGCGCCCGCTTGGCGAGACGCCCCGCGACCGAGCCGAAGATCCGGCCCACGATGCCGTGGGTGGAACCCACCACGATGGCGTCCGCCGAGTACTCCCGGCCGACCTCCTCCAGCTCGTGGCAGATGTCGCCGCCCCGCTCGACCAGGATCCACGGCACCTCGGACAGGTAGTCCGCACAGGCCAGTTCCAGGCCCAGCACCTCGGTGCGGTGGTCCGGCACGTCCACGAACACGGGCGGCTCGCAGCCGGCCCACACCGTGGTGGGGAGGCGGTTCGCCACGTGCACGATGATCAGACCGGAACCGGAGCGCCGGGCCATGCCGATGGCGTACGCGAGGGCGCGCTCACTGGACGTGGAGCCGTCGAAGCCCACCACCACACCGTGCCGGAAGGCCGGGTCGCAGGGCATGCGTGTCTGTTCCACCGCGCGCAGGTCGCTCGATACGGAATCGGCGAGGTGCTTGCGCTTGCGGTCCGCGGGTTCGAAGAATTCGTGACCGGCCATGGATGTCTCGGCGAAAAGTCCTCGGGGGAAGCGACAGGGGCGGTTTCGGCGACTCGGGCGTTCTGACGACGACTCGGGCGTTCTGACGACGACGCGGGCATTTTGGCGACGCTGCGTGACGGAGTTCTGTCCAGGAAGCATCTTTCCAAGCCCTTACCCACCAGGGTACGGCGACACTCCCGTCCTGCACAGGTCATGCCGCCCTTGGAGAGCGTCCAAGGGAGCATGCCGGAGCCGAGCCCCCTTGGCAATGGCCGCTGTCCCCTACAGCCAGTGACGGAAGGCCTTCGAGCCACCCGTGCGCGCAGTGACCGGGAGCTGCGCGCGGGCGTTGGACAGGCGTCCGACCGTCCAGGAAGAGCCCGCAGGGAGTACGCCGTGCCCGGCCATCCGGTTCACCCCGTCCAGCCCGTCCAGCCCGCTCCGCCGACGCAGTCCACCCCCTCCGGGCGGCCATCTCCGCGCCTCCCGTCCGCCCGGCCCCAGCTTCACCCGTCCGGGCGGTCCGCCGCCGGACGTCCCCATGACGACCCCGCGGGTGACGTGGTGCGCTGGGCCGCCTTCAGCTGCCTGCTCGTCCCCGTGGTCCTGGTGGTCTACGGGACCTCGTACGGCGGGGCCGCCGTGGCGACCCTGGGGCTGGCCGCCGTCACGGCCGCCTGCCGGGTGCTGCTGCGGCACTCGGAGAAGACCGGGCGGGCCGTCGCCCGGGCGCTGGCGGAGGAGCCACTTCCGCCGGGGCACCGCGGCCGGCACTCCCGCAGCGGGTCCGGTGCGCACCGCGGCTGCCACGGCTCCGTGGGCCCGTCCCCTCACGACTGACCGATTCGCACGTACACACCCGGTTGTTTTCAGCCAACTTCCGGACTGGGTGCTTCCCTTGCCGGAATGTCCCCCCAACCCCCCTACCACCAGCGACTACAGAGCGAACGGGGCGAAAACACCCCATGGGTACTGGCCACGACCGGATCGAGAGGTTCCCCTGCGGGTAGCGGAGTGGAACGCTTCCTGATCGAATGCTTTTCGCCAAGTTGCCAAGTCGACATAGCGGTGCGTGCTGAACTTGTCACGCCGACACCACGGGACGCAGTAGATTCGATCATGTATTTACGGCGGGGGATCCACGTGCAAGGCCGAGGGGAAACGTGCAGGTGCGACCAGACCAAGGAGTCGCGACACCCAAGGGGGGCTTAGCGCCATGAGCCAGGATTCCACCGCAGTCATCGCCGACGCGGGCAGGAAGCTCGCGGGGCGTCGCCGCAGAGAGATCGTCGCCGTGCTGCTGTTCAGCGGCGGCCCGATCTTCGAAAGTTCCATTCCGCTGTCCGTGTTCGGCATCGACCGCCAGGACGCCGGAGTGCCGCGCTACCGACTGCTCGTGTGCGCCGGGGAGGACGGTCCGCTGCGGACCACCGGCGGACTCGAACTGACCGCGCCGTACGGGCTGGAGGCCATCGCCCGGGCGGGCACGGTCGTCGTCCCGGCCTGGCGCTCCATCACCTCACCGCCGCCGCCGGAGGCGCTCGACGCCCTGCGGCTGGCGCACGAGGAGGGCGCCCGGATCGTCGGCCTGTGCACGGGTGCGTTCGTGCTCGCCGCCGCCGGCCTGCTCGACGGCCGGCCCGCGACGACGCACTGGATGTACGCGCCGACGCTGGCCAAGCGCTACCCGTCCGTCCACGTCGACCCGCGCGAGCTGTTCGTCGACGACGGCGACGTGCTGACGTCCGCCGGCACCGCGGCCGGAATCGACCTGTGCCTGCACATCGTGCGCACGGACCACGGCAGCGAGGCCGCCGGGGCACTGGCCCGACGGCTCGTCGTCCCGCCGCGGCGCACCGGCGGCCAGGAGCGCTACCTCGACCGGTAGCTGCCCGAGGAGATCGGCGCCGACCCGCTCGCCGAGGTCGTCGCCTGGGCCCTGGAACACCTCCACGAGCAGTTCGACGTGGAGACGCTGGCCGCCCGCGCCTACATGAGCCGGCGCACCTTCGACCGACGGTTCCGCTCGCTCACCGGCAGCGCGCCGCTCCAGTGGCTGATCACCCAGCGGGTGCTCCAGGCACAGCGGCTGCTGGAGACCTCCGACTACTCGGTCGACGAGGTCGCCGGACGCTGCGGCTTCCGCTCGCCGGTCGCCCTGCGCGGCCACTTCCGGCGGCAGCTGGGGTCCTCCCCGGCCGCCTACCGCTCCGCCTACCGGGCACGCCGGCCGCAGGGCAGCGACGTGGCCCCGGTGTCGGAGATCTCCGGGACCGCCCTGCCGCACCAGCGCACCCCGCAGCCCCAGCGGGCCGCGGCGGCCCTGGCCGCCTCCGGTCCGAGCGTGACCGAGCTGTACTCCCCGGGACGGGTGCTGCGCGAGCACGCGTAGCGGCCCGCCCGGACGCCCGGAAGACGCACGACGAAGGCCCCCCGCACCGGCCGGACACCACCGCGGGGGGCCTTCGGCATAAGGTGGGGCGCATGAACGATCGCATGGTGTGGATCGACTGCGAGATGACCGGGCTCTCGTTGACGGACGACGCACTTATCGAGGTGGCCGCACTGGTCACCGACTCGGAGCTCAACGTGCTCGGCGAAGGCGTGGACATCGTGATCCGCCCGCCGGACGCGGCCCTGGAGAACATGCCCGACGTGGTGCGCGAGATGCACACCGCCTCCGGGCTGCTCGACGAGCTGGCCGGCGGCACGACCCTGGCCGACGCCGAGGCGCAGGTCCTGGCGTACGTGCGTGAGCACGTCAAGGAGCCGCGCAAGGCGCCGCTGTGCGGGAACTCCGTCGGCACCGACCGCGGCTTCCTGGCGCGCGACATGCCGGCGCTGGAGGGCCACCTGCACTACCGGATCGTCGACGTGTCCTCGGTCAAGGAGCTGGCGCGCCGCTGGTACCCGCGGGCCTACTTCAACAGCCCGCCGAAGAACGGCAACCACCGGGCGCTCGCGGACATCAAGGAGTCCATCGCCGAGCTGCGCTACTACCGCGAGGCGGTCTTCGTGCCGCAGCCCGGACCCGACTCGGACACGGCGCGGGCCATCGCCGCCAAGCACGTGGTCGCCGACGAGTAGGACCGCCCGGAGCGCCGCAGGAGGGGGTGCGGGGAAAGGGGGGCGCGAGCACCCTCCCGGACCCTGTACCCTTTTCTTCGGCCGGTCGTTCCACGACCGGACATGGTGGGTGTAGCTCAGTTGGTAGAGCACCTGGTTGTGGTCCAGGTGGCCGCGGGTTCGAGTCCCGTCACTCACCCTGTGGGAAGGCCCCGGTACGCGAAAGCGGACCGGGGCCTTTCGCGTGTCCGGATCCGGCCGGGGCCCCGGCGGGGGTTCCCAGGGCGGGATCCCCGGGCTAACGTCCCCGGCAACGGGCAACGACGCGCGCCGGAGACACGGGAGGGTCGGCGTGCGGCTGGAGGTTGCCCCATGTCCGCACCCAAAACCGGACCCACGGCCGGATCCACGGCCGGACCCACGGCCGGATCCACGGCCGGATCCACCACCGGATCCACGACATCCACGGCGGGAAACGCGGCCGGAGCCCCCGCCGGGCCCGCGGCCGGCTTCCGCGGGGTGTTCGCACTCGGCGGTACCGCCCTGCCCCTGTACGCGTTCCTCGCCCGGCTCCCCGCCGCGCTCTGCCCCATCGGGACGCTGCTGCTCGTCAACGAGCGCGACGGCATCGGCGACGCCGGCACCCTCGCGGCCGCCCTCTGGCTGGGCCAGGCCCTGGGCGGCCCGGTGATCGGCCGGCTCGCCGACCGGCGCGGCCACCGTCCGGTCCTGCTGGCCGCCTGCGCCGCCAACGGCGCCGTACTGGCCGTCCTGGTCGCCGCCGTCCTCGGCGGGCTGCCGCCGGCCGCCCGGATCGCCCTCGCCGTCGCCGCCGGGCTGACCGTTCCGCAGGTGGGGCCGCTGGCGCGAGCCCGCTGGGCACGGCTGGCCGGTGGGGACCGGGCCCTGCTGGGGTCGGCGCTGTCCTTCGACACCACCCTCGACGAGGTCTCCTTCATGGTGGGGCCGGCGCTGGCCGGGATCCTCGCGGTGACCGTGCACCCGGCCTCGGCGCTGGTGCTGGCGGCCGTCCTGATCCTGGTCTTCGGGACCCTGTTCGCCCTGCACCCCAGCGCGCCCGGGCCGCTCGCGGCGGAGGGCGCGCGGGACGGCGTACGGCTGTGGTCGCCGGCGCTGGCCCTGCTGTGCGCGATGGCCGTGCTCCAGGGGGCCGCGTGGAGCAGCGCCAACACGGGGGTCAACGCCCTCGCGAAGTCGCTGGGGCAGGGCGGTGCCGCCGGGCTGGTGTGGGCGGCGATGGCCGTGACCAGCTCCGTCGCCGGCTTCGTGACCGTGGCCCGGCCGGGCACGGCCGGCCCGGTGGCGCGGCTGCGGTGGACGATCGGGCTCCAGGCGGCGCTGACGCTGCCGCTGCTGGCGGTGTCCGGGCTGTGGGGGGCGGCGGCGGCCGTCGCCGGGACCGGGCTGGCGGTGGCCCCGCACCTGATCGCGCTGTTCGGGCTGGTGGAGCGGACCGGGCCGGCACGGCGGATGGGCGAGGCCATGACGGTGGTGGGCAGCGGCCTGATCGTCGGCCAGGCGCTGGCCGCGGCGGCGTCCGGTCCGCTGGCGGCCGCGTACGGCCACCGGGCGGCCTTCGCCGTGTCCTGCACGGCGGCGGCCGCCTCGGCGGTCCTGGCCCTGGCGGCGGGCGGAAGGCTCCGGCCCGATCCGGAAGCCCTGGCCTAGGGTCTGTCGTCAAAGTCCCGTCGTCGCCGGGGCAGACGGGAGTTTGACGACAGACCCTAGGTCAGGGAGCGGACCTCGGAGAGGGCCTCGGACAGTTCCTCGCCCGTCATGACCGTGCTGACCTCGATCTCGGCGTGGAAGCGGCTGAACAGCTCCCAGGTCAGCAGCGGCACCTGGGCGCTGTCCTGGAGGTCGAAGACGATCCAGCAGGAGCGCACGCCCTCGTGGAGGCCGAAATAGGCCGCCTCGGGCCGGACCCGTTCCATGAGCTTCTGCATGGCCTGGGTCAGCGCCCCGGTCTTGATGCCCTCGTTGGTGGCGGCCGTGTCCAGGTGGGCCCTGAGCATGACTCTCATCGGTGGCTCCCTCCGTCCCTCCCCACCCTCCGCACGGGGCGGGGGAACGGCAACATCTGTTCCCCCGTCCGGGCGGGGCGGGAGGGTCAGGAGGGGCGGGCCGTCTGGATGTGGAAGTTGAACTCGGCGTGCCCCAGGGCCCCCATCAGACGCAGCCACACCGGCAGGAGCATCTCCGTGCCGCGCGCGGTCTCGATGCCGCCCAGGTCGATGATCGAGGCGTCCGGCCAGCCGAAGGAGCCCAGCAGGGCGTGCACGGCCTTCTTCGCGTCGGAGTCGTCGCCCGAGAGGAAGACGGTGTGCTCGCCGGGGACCCGGGCGGGGTCGACCATGATCTGGCAGTTCATGGTGTTGAGGGTCTTGACCACGCGCAGCTGCGGGAAGGTGCGCTGGATCAGCTCGCCGAGGCTGTCGTCGTTGACCGGGTCCAGGAGCGGCGGGAAGCCCTGCGAGAAGTCCAGCGGGTTCGCGATGTCGATGAGGACCTTGCCGTCGAGGTGGGCGGCGTCGGCCTCGGTCAGGGCCTCGACGCTGACCCGCCCGCCGGTGGCGTTGACCAGGGTCTCGCCGTGCCGCGCCGCCTCCGGGAAGGTGGCGAGGCCGACGGCCGGGTGGGCCTCCTGCCATTCGGCGTACTCGGCACGGCCGAGGGTGGACCCGGGGTCGCGGGTGCCGATGACCACCTCGTGGCCCAGGGAGGCCAGGCGGGCGGCCACCGTACGGCCGACGACGCCGGTGCCGAGAACTGCGTAACGCATGCGGATGTCCAATCGGGATGGGTGGTACGGCACGAGCCTTGCGCGGGATGCGGCCGGGCGGGACGACCGGTGCCCACCGGCCCCCAACTGGCGCGAACCGTACGGTATTCCACGCGCGGGCCCCCGGCCCGCGCACTCACCCCGCCGGGCTCGTGCCGTACCACCCATCCCGATTGGACATCCGCATGCGTTACGCAGTTCTCGGCACC